>NZ_AMYW01000003.1:0-272492 GCF_000335775.1 Flavobacterium sp. WG21 | reverse complement strand
GTACTGATTGTTTTTTGTTTGTAATTCAGATTAAATATAAAATCCAAACCATTATTCTTTTGCAGGCAACTGTATCTCTTCTGGTCAGCTTATTGACGGTAAGAAATACGTTTTCATTTTTTTTACAAGCCGGTCATTTGCCCTGCTATCATTTTACCTTTAAAAAACACGCCTTCTCTTTTTGGCAAACGAGCTACCGCTTCGGCAGAACAGCTTGCTTTTACCAAAATAAAATGCGCATCATCCCCCGCTGCCGGCCATACGCGTACACCTGCATCGTTAAGCGGCAACACCTCGTTTGTGGTGGCGATATGCAAAGCACGGCTCAAATTGTACTCGTCTGTCCAGCCATAAAGCTGTGCACATAATTTTGCTTTTTCCAACATATCGCAGGTTCCAAAAGGCATCCAGTGGTCGACAATACTGTCGGTACCCGTCATTAGTTTCACACCATACTTCTTTAAAGTAGGAATGGGCATGATGGTTTTTCCGATCGGCACTGTCGAAATAACTCCTATTCCAAGTGCTCCCATTTTTTCGGCAATTCCCTCTAAATCTTTCGGATCCATTCTGGCCAATGCAAAACCATGGCTGATATAAGTTTTTCCCTGTAATTGTTTGTTCTCTTCGTTTTTTTTAATGATGTATTCTATAGCCGATTTTCCTGAAGGTGGCGATTCGTGCAAATGAATATCGATTCCTTTATTGTGGTCTATTGCAATCTGGAACATACTGTCAAGTGATTTCTCCATATTTCCATCAACCGTTGTAGGGTCAAGACCGCCAATAAAATCTACTCCCATTTTTGCAGCTTCTCTCAGTAAAGGTTCTGATTGTGAATATAAGATTCCGTGCTGCGGAAAAGCCACAATCTCCCATCCAAAACTGTCTTTATTATTCTCTAAAGCCTTCAACAAATGCTCCAGACTTTTTAATCCGCTCACGGGGTCAATATTACATTGACAACGGGCAAAATAACTCCCCTGACTTTTCATCAACTGAATAGCCTGCTCTGCTTTGTATTGAGAATCTACAAGCAAATCCGGAATAATTTTCTGTTCCAGTGTAATCATGTCTTTTACCGTAAATCCTTTTCTGGGAGCAGCATTCCATTTTCCGCCGTAAAAAGTTTTATCAATATGGATGTGCATGTCACGCAATCCCGGAAGCATCAAAAGACCTTTGGCATCTACTTTTTTTAGTTTCCCATCAGGCTTGTCAGTTGTAATATTTTTAATCTTCCCATCTGAAATATGTACATTGTACAAATTGGTTTTGGTGGCAATTACTTCTTTTTTTTCATTGTACTCAAAACCGTCTTCCAGTCTTACATTGGTTAAAATATATTCTTTAGCAGAGGCTATACTATTTTCGGGCTCTTCCGGAGAATGTGCCATTGCAGTACTGCCTATTCCGGAAAACAATGCGGCTCCAGTTGCTGCGGCTCCCATTCTTAGAAATTGCTTTCGGTTTATTTTGTTGTCGCTCATCGGTTAATAGTGTGAAATATTTTTGAGAAACTGATTCTCAGGAAATAATGGTGAACTGCAAAATTCACTTAATTTTTTAAAACCGGAGCAGGAATATTAATGATAAGAATGGTACAGATTATAATTTTCCTTAAAATCTGTCGGTGTTATTCCGATATACTTTTTAAACACTTTGGCAAAATAGCCATTATCGCTAAATCCCAACTGATAAGCAATCTCTTTTACGGATAAGTCAGTACTAATCAACAATCGTTTGGCTTCCAGAATGGTTCTTTCTTTTATAACATCGCCAGCCGATTTGTTCAGGAATTTTTGGGAGAGAATATTCAGATAATTAGAGGTCACATTCAACTCTCCGGCATAAAAATTCACGGAGAATTGGGTTGTAAAGTGATCTTCAATCAGTGTCTTGAACTTTTTTATAATTTTTTCTGATTTGGCCGCAACATCATGATCCGGAAATTGCGAAACGTATTCTTTTTGCAACAATTTAAACAGCAAGTGCAATCTCAACAGCACTATTTCTTTGGTCAATAGATCGTCTTTAACTAAATCTGATTCTATTTCCTCCAACTGGCTTTTAACATTCTGAAATCCATTCTTATCCAGGGAAAGGCAGAAGGGTGAACTCTGTCCGAAAAAAGGCAGCTGCGACAAATTAGAAAAAACGGTCATGATCGCGGGTGAAATCATCAGCTGGAAACCATTCGTATTGACATCAAGTGACCAATTATGCACCTGTCCGGCTCCCACAAAATGAATCTGATAATCTTCTACTCTCGTTTGTTTAAAATCTACACTATGAAATCCGGAACCGTTCTCTACGAAAAAAACAAGGTAGAAATCGTGTTTATGAGGCTGCTCGAATTCGTTACGCCCTTTTACACTATGCCGAAACAGGGTGATACCAAACGTTTGCTCGCCAAGTATATTTAAAACAGACAAAGTGGGTATCGCATTTTTGCTCAAAGGAATTGATCGTGTTGGTTTACTATTTTCAAAATTATGCAATTAATCGATAGGTAAACTGTTGTGTTTATTTTTTTTCACGCAGATTCAGGAGATTGGTCAACCCGTTTGCTATCCCTCGGGTTAGCAGATTTTTGCTAATCATTTTAATCCATTAATCTGTGGCTAATACTTCAACACCTACTAAACCTATTTTTTATGGCTTTGATAAAATTCAAAATCACATTTTACTCAGCCCCCTAAACCGAGCAGCTCAAAACCTTCATTAATTCTGTAAAAAACAGACTCTTTACACAAATTTGAAAGTTTTATGATAAAAACTGAAAGACGATTTTGAATCTCAAATCTAACTTCGCTCTATCAAAGCATTAGAACAAACAGATTATAAATCTAAAAGAGTAAACAATGAAAAAAAACCTAGGCTTATTAGTAGCAGTCTTTGCTATTACCATAAACTCCTTTGCCAATCTCAAACCTGAAGATCCTTCCTTGATTTGGTTTAAAAAAACAACCGAAACCATTCGCTTCCAGCTAAACAAAGCGGCACAGACTTACAAACCGGGGAAAAATCCGCGTTCTGTAAATCCTGACGGAACGGTAAGATTGGCCGGTTTAACAGACTGGACTACCGGTTTTTTTCCGGGAAGTTTGTGGTATGGCTATGAACTCACCGGGGATAAAGCTCTGGCGGAAGAGGCTAAAAAGTTTACGCTTGCTTTAGATTCTATACGAAATATAAAAAACACTCATGATGTAGGTTTTATGCTGTACTGTTCTTATGGAAATGCTTACAGAATTACGGGAGACAAAACTTATCTTCCGGCACTGGCTGACGGAGCAGCAAATCTTTATGCCCGATTTAGTCCAACAGTTGGAGCTATTCGTTCCTGGGATTTTGAGTGGTTGCATTATCCGGTGATTATCGATAATATGATGAACCTTGAATATTTGTATTGGAGTGCCAGCGCCTTTAACAAACCTGAATATGCCACCGCTGCCAATACGCACGCGCTGACCACTATAAAAAACCATTTTAGAAAAGATTTCAGTTCCTACCATTTGGTTGATTATGATCCGAAAACAGGCAAAGTATTACGTAAAGGAACGCATCAGGGAGTTACTGACGATTCGGCCTGGGCACGAGGTCAGGCTTGGGGATTGTATGGATATACGATGTGTTATGCTAATACCAAAAACCCGAAATTTTTACAACAGGCCGAAAATATTGCTGCCTTCCTAATGAATCATCCTCGTATGCCAAAAGACAAAATACCGGTTTGGGATTTTGATGTGCACAACGCCATGGACACTGCTGAACTTGCTCCCAGAGATGCTTCGGCAGCAGCTGTAATCGCTTCAGCATTGCTTGATTTGAGTACTCAGGTTAAGGATGGAAAAAAATATGCCAACTATGCCGAAGCCATTTTAAAATCTTTATCGTCTGATGCTTATCTCGCAAAACCGGGTGAAAACAATTATTTTTTACTGAAACACAGCGTGGGCGCCTTTTTATACAATTCAGAAATTGATACACCACTTGACTATGCCGATTATTATTATCTCGAAGCTTTGAAAAGATACGCATCGCTTAAAAAAATAGAAATTTAAAAGTAGACCGTTCGTGCAAAAATCTGTCTGCGAAAGGAAATAAAACAGGAAGTTCTTTACTTTAGAAATTACAAAAAAATACTCCACCGAACAATTAACAGTTTGCCGAAAAACAGTTCTGGCGGTATTTCCTTAAAATAATTTCTGATAAAAATAACTTCATTACAAGCCCGCAAAACCTCCGATTCTAACCGTTGGAAGTCTTGCGGGTTAGTTGCTAAGAATACAATAAATTACTAACCACTAATCTATTAATAACCACTCTTATGCACAAAAAATTACTTTTATCCGTCGGGCTAATAGCCTTTGTTTTTAACTTTTCGTACGCTCAGCTGAGTGTTGTAAACGAGATTGCCGTCAAATATCGAAACTGGCTCACAGGGGAGAATCTTGATTATTCTAAAACAGAAGTCAACGAAAGATACAGCCGTTTTCTGAGCAATGGTATAGCCGCCAAAAACCTCTCGGCATACGACTTTGCCAATCCTGGTCCGGCATGGAATTTTACCATCAGTGCCGATCAGACTGCGTATCAGGTTCTGGTCGAGCAAAAACTAATCCGCTTAGTCTTTTTGTACCAATTAAAAGGGTCAGCTGCCAGTCCTAATCCCGATTATCACAGTCCTGCACTGCGAGATTCTATTTTGACCCTTTTCAACTATATGAAAGCTAAAGGCATCAGCAGTACTACTAATTTTGCTTATCTCTCCATTCCTGCCACCGAAGAAGTGATTACCAGTGGTCATGGGATATGTTTGCGCTCCTCAGGATATGCAACTTCCGTTTTTTTGATGAAAGACGAATTAGTTGCTGCCGGAGAATTTACACATCATCTCGGAGCACTGAAAAGCTTAACGGCTTTTATTTCTTCGGATTATCCTAATTTCAATTTCACCAATCCCGGTTTCAATTCTGACGTTATCCGTTCTTCCATTCAGCAGCGATTTTGTTATGTACTCGCTCAGGACGATGCTTCAACTACAAAAGTGACCGATATGGATTTCCTGAAACAATTTATCGACAATGCTCTCAAAATAAGCAACGGCTGGAACGATTGTATTAAGCCTGATTTTATTACCTATCATCACAGAGGTGCTTATTCGAATTCCTACGGAGTAGAAGCGCTGCAACAATCTTCGATTATGAATATGATGTTGAAAAACACCTCCTATGAATTAAATGCCGAAGCACAAAGCAACTTAAAAAATGCCATTTTAAACTACAGCAAATTCAGTAAAGGTTTTGAAATGCCTTTAGGACTCGCCGGAAGATTCTTCACCAACACTGATGCGCTAAACGACTTACGACCTGCACTGGCATTTTTATATGTAGCCGATCCTGTAGCCAATCTGGAAGCGGGGCGAGAATTTGTCCGCCTTTGGAACCTTTCTGCAACCGCTAATACAAATTTACTGAGACAAAATGCCTTATCGATCACACTAGTTCATACACCTGGTAGTTTAATGGATCTACTGCAAACTTTAAATGCAGGACTTAGTCCGCTTCCTGAAATAACCCAAGGACAATTTAATTTTCCTTTTGCCGGATTGAGCGTTCACAAATACAATGGCTTTCAGGCAAGCATAAAAGGAACCAGTAAACACATCTGGCATTTCGAGGATTCAGCCACAGAAAATGTTTTTGGCAGATACACCTCTGCAGGTGCTATGGATTTACTGACCACCGGTACTCCTGTAACCCGGGTTTCAAACGGTTATTCCGAAAATGGCTGGGATTGGTCGCATCTTCCCGGAACAACAGTTGCTTATCTTCCTCTAAACATCCTTGAAACGGGGACTATGAGGGAGATGAACGGAAAATCATTTCTGGCAGTTGGTTCTTTAGACCATAATGGTGTTTTTGGTATGGACTATAAAGATTATAATTCGGCTACCGGAATGACGGCTTTGAAGTCTAATTTTTTCTTCAAAAATATGATTCTTTGTCTGGGTTCTAATATCCGGGATACCAACGGAACCTACCCTATTCATACCACTTTGTTTCAAACAGCACTGGCCAATACAACAACAGCAACTTATGTGAACGGTACGGCCACTACAGGCAATACTTATACACTTACCCAAACTGGAGCCTTCTGGGCGACAGATGCTTTAGGCAATGGCTACGTGGTTCCCGGAAATTCAAGTAATACTGATGCAATAACCGTTAACCGATTGGAACAAAACTCCCGCAACAACAGCAATACCGCTACTACTTCGGGTAATTTTACTAGTGCCTATATCAATCATGGTACTGCCCCGGTTTCAGCCAAATTTCAATATGCGGTCGTATTGCAAGGCGGACAGACCGCTACACAACAACTGGCTGCTAATTTTACTTCTTACTTTAAAATTTACCATCAAAACAGTCAGGCGCACATTGTACAATACCTGCCGGATGCCCTATTTGGTTATGTTATTTTTACTCCAAATACTGTATTTACTTATGATGTAGTGGTAAGTGTAAACAAACCGGCGGCTGTGATGACGCAAAAAACAGACAACGGAAACCGATTAAAAGTCAGTCTCACCAATCCAAACTTAGGGCTTTTGGCTTCCAATGAAACCTACACTTGGAGCCAGATTAGCAGTCAAAACTCCATTTTAAACAGAGTGGCACAAACAGATCCTGTAAAATTAACGTTGGCGGGTCAGTGGGAATTGGCCGCACCAGCTTCAAATATAACCACCTCTATCAATGGCGCTAATACAGAAGTTACTTTTGCTACCATTAACGGACTTACAATTCAAACCGAACTCGTAAAATCATCCACATTGGGTATTCATGATCCGACGGGGCAAGCTTCTAAAGATTTAGCAGTAATTGTTGCTCCCAACCCTTCCCAAACTGATTTTAAAATCAATGTTACAGGTGAAGCCGGAGAGACTATTTTTGTAAATGTGTTCGACACTTTAGGAAAACGTGTCAACACCCTAAAATCAGACTATGGGCAAACTATCGTTCTGGGCAGTGACTGGACTCCCGGAATATACTTTGCCGAAATACGTCAAGGCAAACAAAAGAAAACCGTCAAATTAATAAAACAATAAACAATCAACTAAATTTTAAAAAACAATAACTACTACTAATGAAAAACCTTAAAAAAACAATAACCTTACTCCTCCTATTTACCACCGCTTATTTTACTCATGCGCAGGAAAAACAACTGACAAAAGAAAGTTTTGATGTTGTCAACCTTAACTATCCGGGTTTAGAGAATGTAAATCAGCTGTTTACTTCCGGTAAATATGACGAAGCTGCCAGAGCGTTGCTCAATTATTACCGCGAGCGAAGAAAAATCAAAAACCCTGATTTTAATGTGGGCGATGAAACCCGATTTAGAGGAAAAGATATCGGAAAAACCAATCAGTTAAAAGCTGACAATGCTTTGTTGCATCAGTTTCAGCCTCATAAAGGCTATGGTTATTTTGATTACGGAACCGATATTAACTGGGATTATTGGCCTGTAAAAGACAATGAAGTACGCTGGCAGCTGCATCGTGTAACCTGGTGGCAACCTATGGGAATGGCCTACAGAAGCAGCGGCGATGAAAAATATGCCAAAGAATGGGTTTCCCAGTTTCGTGATTGGGAGAGAAAAAATGTTTTAGGGCGTTCGAAAGAAAATGACCAATTTGCCTGGCGTCCGTTAGAAGTATCAGAGCGTATACAGAGCCTTCCGGGAACCTTCAACCTGTTTGTAGTTTCATCGAATTTTACACCCGCTTTTTTGATGGAATTCTTAAACAGTTTTTCGAAACAGACGGCTTATATTCCTAAGAATTATAGTAAAGAAGGCAATCATTTATTGTTTGAAGCACAACGTATCCTGAGTGCAGGAGCCTTTTTCCCGGAACTCAAAGCAGCAGAAGAATGGCGTAAAAGCGGCATCGAAATACTCAATCGCGAAATAAAATTACAAGTACTCCCTGACGGTGTACAATGGGAGCTTTCACCAATTTATCATGTTGCCTGTATCGAAATCTTTTTAAAAGCCTACAACTCGGCTAAAATGGCGGGTGTAGCAAAAGAATTTCCGGAAACCTATTCCAAAACAATCGAAAAAATGATGGTCGCAACAGCCAATATCTCGTTTCCCGATTACAGTACACCGATGTTTGGCGACTCCTGGACTTTTGATAAAAATGGCAGAATAAAACAATTTCTAAACTGGTCAAAAATGTTTCCTGAAAACGGGCTCTTGAAATATTTAGGTACGGCTGGTGCCGAAGGACAATTGCCCAATTATGAATCCCATGGCTTATCAGACGGCGGTTTTTACGCTTTTAGAAACGGATGGAACGATAAATCAACCGTCATGATTGTTAAAGCGGGTCCTCCGGCCGAATTCCATGCACAGCCGGACAACGGTACGTTTGAACTTTGGGTAAAAGGACGCAATTTTACACCAGATACAGGTTGCTACATTTACAGTGGTGATGCTGAGGTAACCAAAATGAGAAATTGGTACCGTCAAACCAGAGTACACAGCACGTTGACACTTGACAATCAGAACATGATCATTACCAAAGCCAAAGAAAACAAATGGAGTACCTCTAAAAACTTAGATCAATTAACCTATACCAATCCTAGTTATACTGACTTAAACCACCAGCGTACCATTCTTTTTATAGATCAGAAGTACTTTTTAATTCTTGATAAAGCAATTGGGAAAGCTACCGGAAACTTAGGAGTTCACTTTCAATTAAAAGAAGACAGCAAACCCGTTTTCAATAAAATGAACAATAGCGTTACAACCACTTACGAAGACGGCAACAATCTTTTGATACAATCTTTAAATACCGATAAAGTGACATTAAATGAAGAAGACGGCAAAGTTTCCTATCAGTACGCCAAAGAAATTGCACGCCCTGCTTTTGTTTTTGAAAAGCCGAAAACTACTGCTGCAGCACAAAGTTTTATTACGGTAGTTTATCCATATGATGGAACTAAAGCTCCGGAGATCAGTATTAAGATGAATAAGGCTAATGATTTCGAAAAAGGAATTATTGATATGAGTTTACAAATTGATGGTAAAAAAAGTGAGGTAAAAACAAATCTGAATGATTAAGCTTTTCTAATTCCTTTCAAAATATTATGTATTGTAAAGGCGTCTAAATTTTAGGCGCCTTTTTTTTGGGACCTACTAATTACCGGATAATTCCTTCTTCCCCACTTTTTTATCTGTTTTTTCATTCCTATTTCATCCGTCATAATCTGCCACCCCGATGGGGTTCTAACCTATAAGACATTGTTTTTTTTATAAATATGAAATCCCTCTGGGACTTTATCTTAAATGCACCTCCATTAATCTAACCAGAAAAAAACAGTTCCACAGAAGTAAAATATTTATAACAATTTTATAATCGCACGATAGGTAAAGCTCCAGAGGAGCAAAATATTTATAACGTTTAATAACCACGCGACCATAAAGCTCCAGCGGAGCGGCATCTATTTCACAAACAAATAAAGCTTCCGATTAAATTCCCCATCAATTTCTAAATAACGATGAATCTATCGTCCAATTCCTATTCAAAAAATAAATGCTCACAATACTTTTATCAGTTTTATCTGAAAAAGAGAAAGCAAACTACTTTACTTCCCTCCTATATTCTGTAAAAATTACATCGTTTTCGTTAATCTGTTATTGCCTTTAATTTAACTTTTGCCCAACACAAATGATCAAGGAACAGTGCAGTAAAAACAACACTTTTATACTGAAAACAGAACCTCAAAAATGCCATAAAACCCTGATTACACAAGGATTTTAAAGAGTTTTAAAAGCACAATTAATCAAAATCAATAGCAATTTGGACATTTTCAAAACTGTCCTCTATAGTCGATTTATATATTTGTTTTTATTAAATCAAAAAAAACATGACCAATTCCAAAAAAATGAACCAGCAACTACAGAATCCATTTTTAATTGTCAGGCGGAAAATTCCTCTGCGAATTTCCTCAGTTAATAAATTGTTATAATTTTCGTCCATTAAGAATAATGAAGCGATTGGTTAAACAATAGTGTCAAACGGCAGTCGATCTCAAACTTATTACAACAGTAATTCGGAATTTCGGTCAAGCAATAAGAAGAAGATAAATGATTCAGAAGAGTGATTTCTCATTTTGCAGCAAGACCAGATATCAACTTATACAACATCAATTTAGGAAGTAAGGTTACCCTTATTCCGATTTAAAAAAAATTATGAAAAGGACTCTATTTTTATTTTTGCTGCTTACCGCCTGCAAAGTGATGTATGGGCAGGATATTATCACCGTCAAAGGTGTGGTAACCGATGCTCAGAATATGCCTATGCCGGGAGCAACTGTTTCTGAAAAAGGAACCAAAAATACCACTGTTACTGCTATGGACGGTGATTATCAAATTAAGGTAAAATCAAATGCTATTTTAGTTTTTTCGTTCATCGGAACTAAAACTAAAGAAGAACCTGTTAAAAACAGAACGCTTATCAATACTAAATTACTCGATGACGCCAATAATCTGGATGAGGTTGTTGTAGTAGGGTACGGAACCAAAGCGAGAAAAGATCTTACGGGAGCTATCTCTTCCGTTAAGGGACAGGAACTCGCTAAAATTCCGGTTCAAAATGTGGCACAGGCATTACAAGGCCGTATTGCCGGTATGCAGGTGACCATGTCTGACGGTACACCTGGATCTGAACCTTCCCTTAGAATTAGAGGCGGAACTTCGATTACCCAAAGTAACGAACCTTTGTATGTCGTTGACGGTGTAGCCCAAACCGGAGGATTAAGCTTTTTAGATCCGATGGATATTGAATCTATCGACGTTTTAAAAGATGCCTCTTCGACTTCTATCTATGGTGCACAAGGGGCCAACGGAGTAGTTTTAGTGACAACCAAAAAAGCAAAGGGAGGAAAACTCACTTTAAGTTATGATACTTATGCCGGGATTAAGACTATCGCCAAAACAATTCCGGTGATGAATCCTTACCAATACACCCAATTACTTTATGAATCAGCAACTGATGATGCCAGAATGCAGAAGTTTGTGAGTGCTTTTGGAACTTATGATCAGCTTGAAGGCCTTTACAAAGACAGACCAGGTATCAACTGGCAGGATGAGGTTTTTGGAAATGCTGTGGAAAGTCAATACCACAAGCTAAGCATCAGCGGTGGTGAAAATGATACCAAATACAATGCTTTCTACTCGGTGAATAACGATCAGGGAATTATGCTGGGAAGCGAATCGGTAAAAAATATCGCAAAACTAAACGTAACCAATTCCATCAGTAAAAAGGTTACGGTTACCGCAATTGTAAATTACTCCAGTCAAAAAGTAACCGGATTATCAACAAACGATGGTGGAAATGCACGTTTGAGCATGCTGCAAAATTTATTGCAATACCGACCTACCATCGGAAAAACAGGATCTGATGAAGATCTTAAAACCTTAACCGTAGATCCGTTGGACAATCAGGATTCTCCAACCTTCCAGAGTCCTTTGATTACCATCGACAGTCAAAAAAGAGAGGCCATTACCAGAGCCATCAACATGAGTTTACAGCTGCAATACTACATAACGCCAAGCTTAATCTATCGCGGATTAATCAGTTATACCGACAACAGCATGAAGAGCAAATATTTTAACGATTCCAGAGGTATACAAGCCATCAGAAGCGGTGGTGCCAATGGCGGGGTGACGCACAATATTGGCACCCGATTAAATTACAATAACGTTCTAACGTATAGTAAGACTTTTAATAAAAAACATAAATTTGATGCCTCTCTCGGACAAGAGTACATTTACAATTATGCAGAAGGAATTACGGCTTCGGCAACCGCTTTTCCTGACGTTAATCTGGGGTGGGATAAATTGCAACTGGGTACCATTGCCGGAATTCCGACAACCTACGCAGAAGATGACAAAATATTATCTTTTTTTGGAAGAGCCAACTACTCGTACAAAAACAAGTACTTGCTGACTGCCACTTTAAGAGCAGACGGGTCTTCTAAATTCGGGACAGAAAACCAATGGGGCTACTTCCCTTCTGTTTCGGCTGCCTGGAGAATTATCGAAGAACCTTTTATGGATAAATTACCTGCGTTTTCAGACTTAAAACTTCGTTTGAGTTATGGTGAAGCCGGAAATAACAGAATTGCCAATTATGCCGCTTTGGGTATTTTTAATTCAGGATCATATCCTTTGAACAATCAGATGAATATCACGGCATTTCAGAACAATCTTCCAAATCCCTTTTTAAAATGGGAGGCTACAAAATCGACGAATATTGGTTTTGACATTGGTTTTTTCAAACAAAGAATCGCGCTTACCACAGAATTATACGAAAACCGTTCTAAGGATTTACTGTACAACACCCGTGTACCTGCAAGTTCAGGTTTCAAAAAACAATTTCAAAACATCGGAGCTACCTCCAATCGCGGTATAGAATTTACACTGAACACGGTAAACGTAAAAACCAATAGTTTTAACTGGAGCACAACTTTCAACATTGCTTTTAACAAAACTAAAGTACTAAGTTTGAGTGAAGGCGAAAATTCGTTGATCACCAACAGTTATACCGATCGGAACGACTACATTTTGCAGGTTGGAAAACCGGTGGGCGTCATGTACGGTTATGTAAGAGACGGATTGTATCAGGTAAACGATTTTGATTATAATACCACAACTAGTACCTACACCCTTAAACCGGGGGTAGTAAGCGACAATATCGTTGCACAGCCTGGCTTTATCAAATTTAAAGACATCAGTGGTCCTAATGGTACACCGGATGGCGTAATTAATGATTTAGACCGAACTGCCATTGGAGATGCCAATCCTAAATATACAGGAGGTCTTAACAATACCTTTAGCTACAAAGGAATTGATTTGAGTGTATTCCTTGATTTTACGGTAGGAAATGATATCTATAATGCCAACGTTCTAAACAACTCAAGACTTAATCTCGACAATTTAAACACCGTAGCGATCTATGCTGACAGATGGACAACCATTAACGCAGCAGGGCAACGTGTTACCGATCCCGCCGAACTGACTGCCCTTAACGCTGGCAAAACGAATCCGGCCTTTAACGGAAACACTACCGGACGTTTGTACAGCGATATTATTGAGGACGGTTCGTTTTTAAGAATCAACAATATTAGTCTGGGGTACACCTTGCCAAAAGAATGGCTTAAAAAATCTAAAATCTCAAATTTGAGAATTTATTTTACGGCTTACAATCTGTACGTATTCACCAAATATTCAGGCTATGATCCTGAAGTAAGCGTACTCAACAATGCCATAACCCGCGGAGTCGATTTTAGTGCTTACCCTAGAAGTAAATCGTTTATCACAGGATTAAATATTTCGCTATAATTTAAAGTTTACAAAGATGAAAAACAATATATTTTCCCGCAAAACACTTATAGCAGCCGGTATTGCCTGCCTCTTATTACCGCTTAATTCCTGCGACAAAGAACTGGAAGTTACCCCCTATTCTTATTTCACCACTGCTAACTTTTTCTCTGATGCAAACGAAGCCAATATGGCCATCCTTGGCGTTTATGAATCCATGTCGTCAATGGACAGTTATGGCTGGAACATTTCCTTAGTTTTTGATGCCGATACCGATATTGAACAAATGACCGGAATTGGTGCCGACGACTGGAGAACCATAGCACACTATCAGGGAATTTCTCAAACGAATATGTTTTACACCACTTGGAGTAAATTGTACGAAGGAATAGACAGAGCCAATGTAGTGATCGAAAGAATTCCGCAAATGGAGCTCTTTTCAAACGGCAACACAGCCCAAAAAGAACAGCTGAACCGCTACCTTGGCGAAGCAAAATTCCTCCGCGGTTTTTATTATTCCGAACTTGTACGTTTATGGGGAGACGTGCCTTTTAAAACAAAAAGTTCTCAATCCGGCGATAATCTGAAAGGAGCACTTGTAGACCGTCAGGAAATTTATACCCAGATCATCAAAGACATGACCGAAGCCTCACTTCTCCTTCCGGAACAGCTGCCTACAGACGAACGTATCAACAAATGGGGAGCCAAAGCCATGCTGGCCAGAGTAGCCCTTTTTGCCGGAGGATACTCTTTAGGTGCAGACGGAACGATGAAACGTCCTTCAAACTACAAAGACTATTACAAACTGGCACAGCAACAGATTAACGATGTTATAGCTCAAAATCCGTATAAGCTAAACCCATCTTATGCTAAAGTATTTAAAAACCAGTGTCAGCATGTATTAGAACCTACCGAGAATATTTTTCAGGTTGCTTTCTACAATCCGTCAGGAAACATAGGAAATGCCTCCTGGGTAGGAAACTTCAACGGTCCGGCAACAGCAGCTGGTTTCTATCCATCCAACATTTCGAGATGTTTAGTTCCAAAACCATTTTACAATAGTTTTAATGCGGCCGATCAGCGCAGGGATTTTTCGATTGCCACCTACTCCATCAACAATTTGGGAAACAAACTTCCGCTTTTAACCACCAATCAGGACGAAAGATGGACGGTTGGTAAATGGAGCAGAGAATACCAGACCAATGCAACCGCAGAACGTGTTTACACACACATCAATTGGGTCATCATGCGTTATTCCGATTTGCTTTTGATGCGTGCTGAGGTAGAAAATGAACTAAACGAGGGCCCTAATACTATTGCTTACGACGCCATCAATCAGGTTCGTAAAAGAGCCTTTGGTGCTGACATACAGGGAAGCCGAATTGCGGTTGACATAAAAACAAAAGGAACCGGATATACCAATGCAGCCAATGTTTTAATACAAATCACAGGTGGCGGCGGTACTGATGCGGCGGCGGCAGTAATCACCCTTTCGGCCGGAGGAATCAATACCATTGGAATGCTGCGTTCCGGCGATGGTTATACCTCTGTTCCTACCGTAACCATTACCAGTACAGACGGGAAAGGTACCGGAGCAACCGCAACCGCAAGACTCTTGACCAAACCCACTACAGCCGAAATGAGTTTAGCAACCGGTCTGAACAAAGACAATTTCCTAAAAGCCGTTCAGCAGGAAAGAGCCTGGGAACTTTCGGGCGAAGGAATGCGAAGAGCCGACTTGATCCGATGGGGAATCTTAGGAGATAAACTGATCGAAACAAGTACCGCGGTCAAACAAATCCGATCGACTTATTTCTTCCCGGCAATTACCAATTTTGTGGCCGGAAAACATGAATTGTACCCTTATCCACAAAATGAAACAGACGTAAACAAAAACATCACACGTCAGAATCCAAAGTACTAGGCAAATAGTATTTAAAAATCATGCACACCCCACTAAATGATGAGGTTTATTTTGAAAAACTCAAATTATTAAAAATAAATGATGCAACATTATTTAGAAATGAATAAGTTTATAACCGTTAATGCAGGACTTTGTTCTGCATTAATTGTTTGTAACAGAAAAGAAAACTACTAAAAATAAAGAACAATATGGTTACCAAAAATGATACACAACTGTCAAAATCCTACGCAATTGGGATCGACATTGGTGGTACTTCACTGAAATGTGGTGTTGTGAATGAACTCGGAGAAATTTTATTTTCGTTTATAGTATCCTTAAAAGAAGCCCGTACCGAAAAAGAGATCATCCGCTTAATGGTCGATGCCATCACACAATGTACCGATCAGTTAAAAGAACCCATTGTGGGTATCGGAATTGGTTTTCCGGGTCTGATTGAAAATGATGTGATCATTGGCGGCGGTGTAAACTTACCCGGTTTTGACCAATTGCCCTTAGGAAAAATTCTAAAGGATCTAACTGGACATCATGTGGTAATTGATAATGATGCCAACTTAATGGGGCTTGCCGAATTGATTTACGGAGCAGCCAAAGACAGTACCGATGCTGTTTTTCTAACGATTGGTACAGGCATTGGCGGTGCCATTATGATTAATAAAGGCTTGTATAGCGGTTTCAAAAATCGCGGTGGCGAACTGGGCCATACCGTAATTCAGCAAAATGGTATCGCCTGTAATTGCGGTGGACGAGGCTGCCTGGAAACCTACGCTTCCGTAACCGCTTTAATCAAGTACTATCAGTCACAAAATCCTGCCGTAGATGAAAATATTGACGGCAAAACCATCATCGATAAATACCTTGCCGGAGAAAATCATGCGATAAAAACCATGGAGCATCATTTTGATTACCTGGCTGCCGGAATTGTTAATTTTGTCAACATCTTCAGTCCGGAAAAAGTAATTATTGGAGGTGGTATCAGCGAAGCTGGTCAGTTTTATATTGACGAACTAACCCAAAGAGTTAAAACCTTTGCTATTCCGGTTGCCTTTGCGCATACCAGCATCGTAGCAGCAGATTTAGGCAACAAAGCCGGATTACTGGGAGCCTGTGCCAATGCTTTCCAGAAATTTAAAGATTTGAAATACAGCACGAACTAAAAGAATATGCTCGCGAAGTCGCAAAATCGCAAAGATCTTAGTAGATTGTCTAAACGCACTGCATAAAAAACTTTGCGGCTTTGCGTCTCTGCGAGCAAATCCACACCAACAACTCATCACTTTAATCCATTTAATCCGTGGCAAAAAACTCTGCAGCTTCGCCTCTCTGCGAGCAAATATTTTTAAGAATCACCTCACTAATTGCCCATTATTAAAGGTTTTAACTAAAATTAATAGCATTTTGAACAAATTCAAAACCCAAATTAAAGCCTGATGATTAACTTCGTTTTTGCATTTAAGAATTTAAAAGGCAAAACGTAATCTATTAAAATCAGGCCGATATGATATTTCAAAAAGTCATAGGATTTGTTTGTTTGTTGGGAATACTGGCTATTCCTTTTTCCGGCAATGCCCAAACCGCTGCACGCCCCAATATCCTGATCATCATGACCGATCAGCAAACTGCCGATGCGATGAGTATTGCAGGAAACAAAGATCTTCATACCCCAGCAATGGACAAGCTCGCGCAAAATGGAATCCGTTTTACCAAAGCCTATTGTGCTCAGCCTTTATGTACTCCGTCACGCACCGCCCTCATGAGTGGAAAAATGCCTTTTGAAACCGGCTTCGTAGGCAACGCTCCCGAAAAAGACGGTCAATGGCCTGACGATTTACTAATGATGGGGAAAATTTTCCAAAACGGAGGATACAAAACCGGCTATGTTGGCAAATGGCACCTTCCGGTTCCCACTGCCAAGAAAAGTCAGCATGGTTTTGAGTATATCGAAAACACCAGTTTTCAGGATTACAACGATGCGGCGACACCTTCCTTTTGTGCTCGTTTCATTAAGGAAAATAAAAACACCCCATTTCTTTTGGTGGCCTCCTTTTTAAATCCCCATGACATTTGCGAGTGGGCTCGTCATGAAGATCTGAAAATGGATGTATTAGAAAAAGTACCACCGGTCGATCAGTGTCCGCAATTGCCCGCCAATTGGAAAATCCCCCAGTACGAACCTGAAATTGTCCGTGATCAGCAAAAAGTAAGTTTCAGAACCTACCCTTCTGTAAACTGGACTGCAGATCAATGGCGTCAATACCGCTGGGCCTACAATCGCTTAGTTGAAAAAGTAGACGGTTACATCGAAATGGTACTCGCCTCTTTGAAAAAATACAACATCGAAAAAAACACCATTATCATTTTTACAGCAGATCATGGTGACGGATATGCAGGCCACAGTTGGAACCAAAAACAGATACTATATGAAGAATCCGCCAAAATACCTTTTATCATTTCGAAAATAGGCGAATGGAAACCCCGTACCGACGATCTTCTGGTTTGCAATGGTACCGACATTATCCCGACCATTTGTGGCTTCACCGGAATACAAAAACCAACTTATTTGAAAGGAATTGACCTCAGTAAAAGAATAACCAATCCATCAGAAAACCTGCGGGATACTCTGGTTATCGAAACCGATTTTGCCGATAACGAAGAACTTTTAAACATTAGCGGACGCGCTGTAATTACTCAAAATCTCAAATACATCGTTTACAACAAAGGCGATTTAAAAGAACAGCTTTTCGATCTCAGCACAGATCCGGGAGAAATCACCAATCTGGCAGTAAACAAGGCCTATAAAAAAGAACTAATTGCCATGCGCCGTTATTTAAAAAAATGGTGCAGCGCAAATGGAGATTCTTTTCAATCCGGATTATAAACTTGCCTAAAGAAAAAATAATATGATTCAGAAAAAAATAGTCACATTAGCGACATCCCTTATCATGTTGCCTGTTTTCAGTCAACAATCCCAGGCAACTATAAAACTCACCGCCGAAAAATTACATTCAAGAGTACGTGAATGGCCTTATCCTGTAAACGGAATAACGGTACCTACCAATGCTCCTGCCCTGCTTTGGCCGGGGACCAATGGAAAAAGAATGGTAACCCCAATGGAAAGCGGAAGTGATATTCCGGAAGATCCAAATATTGGCAATGTACGCTACAAAGTGATGCTCGCAAGCGATAAAAACTTCACCAAAAACCCGTTCACCAGTACCGAACAACGTTGGGCGGTCTATCCGTTACATCAGGCCTTAAAAGCCGGAAAATGGTATTGGAAATACGGTTATGCCTTAAAAGGCAGCAATCAATGGACCTGGTCGCCTGTTTACGATTTTGTGATTGATGCCAAATATGCTGCGCAAAAGGTAGCTCCTCCCATTAGCGAAGTCCTTAAACGAAATGAAGGTGCACATCCTCTTTTATGGGATATGAACCGCATAGGCGAGGCTTTTTACCGCAACAATCTGAACAATCCGGAAGCCAAAAAATTTATTGCTTTCGCAGAAAAACTAATGCTGGCACCTCTTCCAACAGAAAAACCGCAAAGAGTCATTGATACCACAGGCAAAAATCCGTTAGAAAAGAAAATTATTATCGAACGAATGTATCATGGTTTTGGAGATGCTGTTGGAAACCCGGTTCGCAATTTATGCATCGCCTATCAGCTCACCAAAGACAAACGTTTTATTTTGGATGCCAAACGCAGAGCTTTAAACCTTGCCAACATGAATCCTGACGGCCTGGCAACAGGAGATGATTTTACAAGTGGTGCCGTACTAGAAGCCCTGGGCTGGTTCTACGATAGCGGTTATGATTTTTTAACGCCGCAGGAAAAAGAAACCTTAAAAAACATCATCACGATCAGAGCCAAAAGAGTTTACGACCATTTGCCCAATCGTTTTGAGCTGCATGTAAGCGACAATCACGTTTGGCAAATCACCTTGCGTAACCTTGCCATCGCAACTGTAGCGGTAATAAACGATGTACCCGAAGCCAAAGAATGGCTCACCTATATGTACGAAGTCTGGTCGGCACGTTTTCCGGTCTTGGGCACTACTGATGGTGGCTGGCATGAAGGAAACGGCTATTTCAGAGTCAACTTTAAATCGATTATTTACCTGTCTCAAATGTTTGGTGACTTTAGCGGGGTCGATTATTTTAAATTACCATGGATGCAAAATCTTCCGTACTACATGCTATACACCCATCCAAACGGTGCGGCAAGTACTGCCATTGGCGACATGTGGGAAAACATTCCGTACATCGTAAAAGGCGAAGCCTGGTTTGCCGATGCTTTGACCTACCGTATGAATGATCCTTATCTGAACTGGTATGTTGGTGAAATCAAAAGAGACTATCCGGCCTATTATCACGGTACCGATGATTTTTTATTCTTTAGATTATTAAACTACAAACCCGATAGAAACTTACCTGTAACCTCGCCCGAAAAACTCCCTAAAACTCGAAAATTTGCCGATGTGGGCGTTGTAGCCATGCACGAAGATCTGACCAAAGCCAATACAACCCTGAGCAGTTATTTGTTCAGCAGTCCGTTTGGTTCTTCGGGACACGGTCACGCTTCGCAAAATGCTTTTACGATTAATTATAAAGGGAAAGTTCTCTTTGGCGGAACAGGATATTACAGTAATTTCAGCGACAAACACAATCTTTTAGATTACAGATCTTCTAAAGCATACAACACCATTTTAGCCGACAGTCTGAACCAAAAAATTGGAGAAGAAGGTTACGGATGGATTCCGAGAGCGATTTCCGGTCAACGCATCCAATACGCTTTAGGAGATGCCAGCAATGCTTATGGCGACATTAAAAGTGATTTCTGGCTCAACAGATTCAAACAAATTAATGTAGTACCGAATAAAGCAAACGGTTACGGAGAATCTGGTGTGACCTTGTACCGCAGACATATGCTGCAGCTTGAAGGCGGGTATATTGTTTTATACGACGAACTGGAAGCTAAAACTCCGGTAAAATGGACTACTCAGTTTCATTGTCCGTATTATACCATTGAAGGGCAAAATTCGGCGAATGCCAAACAGCAAAACTTCATCGTAAAAACCGATTTAGGAAATGTAAACACCAGTGTTTTTGCTAATAGTCCACTAAAAATGGCTGTACACCATCAATTTTACGAAGCGGCTGTCAACTGGAATAAAGTAACCAACGACGAAGGTCAAATCAAAGATTTTAAAGACCAATGGCATGCCGGAATCACTTCTGAAGCCAGACAAAAATTCAGATATTTAACCATCATACAAATAAAAGACGGCAAAACAGAAATTATAAAAACGCTATCAAACAATAGCTTCTTGTCGCATTTTCAGATTGGCGACTGGGACATACAAGTACAATTAGACGGCGAAAAACCGGCTGCTTTACAAGTTACCGGAAAAACTGCAAAATCATTATTTAGTTATGGAAGTTTACCCATTACATTTGAAGGTAAAACTTTTTCACCAAAAATTGCGGGAAGTTCTGTATTGCTTGAAATGAACGGTACTGAGCTAAACAAACAGGAAGCTGTTGACGAATTACCGGATGTAGCCAAGTACGACAAAAATTAAAAACAAAAGGACGTTTGCTTTTTCTTTAAATTTAGAGTTAAATTACCGATAACCTATTAAACACAAACCAAACCATTAAAATTGAAACTTTCATGAAGAAAACGATTGCCCTAGCTGTGCTTTTCTATCTTATCCTTTTTGCCGTTAAAAGTCAGGCTCAGGTACAGGATCGATACTTCCGTACGATTTCGGTTGATAAAGGCTTGTCGCAAAGTTCCGTTTTTGCTATTGAACAGGATACTCTGGGGTTTATCTGGATAGGAACTCAGGACGGACTAAATCGTTATGACAGTAAAGGTTTTAAAGTGTATCGTCCCGTAAAGAATGTCAAAAACAGTTTGCAATCGTACTACATCCGAAGTCTGTTTACCGATCATAAAGGGCAATTATGGGTGGGCGGTAATCAGGGAATTAGTGTTTACAATTACAGTACCGACAGCTTCACCAATTACAAGCTTCCGCGAACTATTGGCGAATGGTACATCTCGTCGATCACGGAAGACCCTGCACATAGAATTTGGGCGACCTCGATTACCGGAGAAGTTTTTGTGCTGAACCCTGAAGAACAGAATTTTTCATCCATCCGATTTAATGCTTCTTCGCACGAAATCAAAAAAATTGCCTACATCGGCGTTTGGCAAAAACAAATAATTCTGGGAACAGATGTTGGTCTGTTTAAACTAAATCCCAACTCACATCAGCTTACAAAAATTAATTTAGGCACTAAAAAGCCGTATATCAATGCGGTTTATATCGATGGTAAAAAGCTGTGGGTGGCCACCGAAGGAGCAGGTCTAATTTGCTACAATGACGAAAATGGTCAGACCTCTTCTCTGCTCCACACCGCCGGAACCAAGAGTATTGCAGATAATAACATCAGATGTATTGGAAAAGATACCGAAGGAAATATCTGGCTCGGCACTTTTAAAGGACTCACCATTTTTAATCCTAAAACCAACTCTTTCAGTAATTATTACCATCAAATAGCACAGCCTTACACCATCAGTCAAAACTCTGTTCGCTGTTTCTTTAAAGACAAGCAAAACGGAATCTGGCTGGGAACGTATTACGGAGGCATAAATTACTATCATAAAAACGATATTAAATTCAACTTATTAAGCCAAAACTCCGGAAAACCTTCTTTGAATGATGAGGTAATTGGCGCAATCAAACAAGATTCAAAAGGCAACTTCTGGATTGGAAGCAATGACAAAGGCTTGAATTATTGGAACAAAAATGCCAATACTATCAGCTATTTTTCGAACAGTGAGAACAACGCCAACAGCTTAAGTTCGAACAATATCAAAGCCATAGAATTTGATGCTAACGGGAATGTATTAATTGGTACCCACAACGGCGGATTAAATGTACTCAACCCGAATACCGGTTTTGCACAACGTTTTCGCCATGACGAAAACAATCCCAACTCGATCGCAGGAGATTTGGTTTACAGCTTATTGAAAGACTCTAAGGGGCGTATCTGGGTAGGTACACGATCGGGATTGGACCAGTTTCATCCGGAAACCAAATCGTTTACACACCTTCATTTAGACAAAGCCGGAAAACGTCTGGCATCAGATGATATTACTTTTCTTTTTGAAGACAGCAAACACCGAATCTGGATTGGAACGACTAATGGTGTCACGCTTTTTTATCCGGACACTAATCTGTTTGCCACTATCGGTCGAGGCAAATTAAGCGATGATATCATAAATTGCATAACCGAAGATCCAAAACACCGAATCTGGATTGGTACCCGTGAAGGATTACGGTTGTACGATGAAACTCAGGAATCCTTCAAAAATAGTAAAGCCCGAAAAGATTTTGTTAAAGAAAACATTTACGGTATCCTTCCGGACGACGAAGGAAATTTATGGATTTCGACCAACAGCGGCTTAATCAAATTTAATCCCGACAAAGGTTCTGTACAGACTTTTGACGAAAGCGATGGTCTGCAGAACAAACAATTTAACGATTATGCCTTTTGCAAAGCCAAAGATGGTATGCTGCTTTTCGGCGGAATCAAAGGACTTTCCTATTTCTATCCTACGATTGTAAAGCAGCAGCCGCTTCCTTTAAAATTAAGTTTTACCGCTTTAGAAGTATTAAACAAAACGGTTGCTGCCGGAGATGATACCGACATACTCGAAGGACATATTGACCAAACCGATGAATTAGAAATTGGACCTGAATACAAACAGTTCAGCATCTTCTTTAATACGTTTAATTATATTTCTTCCAATCGAACTTATTACTACTACAAACTGGAAGGAATCGACAAAGACTGGCAGCGAACAGATGAGCTTAAAGTAAGTTACAGCAACTTATCTGCAGGAAACTACAACTTCCAGATCAAAGCCGTTGGACCAAACGGAGAAATGAGTGCTGTTCGAAACTTAAAAGTTATTATACTTCCGCCCTGGTATAAAACCATCTGGTTTTCTTTGCTATTGCTCACCATCATTGGTACGGCAGCCTATATTGGTTTTAAAATTATAAAAGAAAGAATAAAAGCCGTTCAGCAATTAAAATTGGAACGCATCGATAAAGAACGTGTAAACTATATCAATCAGGTTAAAATGGATTTCTTTACCAATGTTTCTCATGAACTAAGAACTCCTTTAACCCTGATCTTAGCACCCCTCGAAGAACTTTTAAAAATGCCGTTTACCGATAAAGTTTCCAAAAAGAAACATGAATTAATGTTTATCAATGCCAAAAGACTCTATAATTTGGTCGATCAACTTTTTGAGTTTCGAAAAACCGAAATGGGCACGCGACAATTAAAAGTAGGCAAAGGCGATATTGTAAGTTTCACGCAGGAGATTTTTGAGTCTTTCAAACCGCTTTCAGAGAAAAACAGCATTCACTATACCTATCATTCTGAAGAGCCACAATTGTCATTTTATTTTGACAAAGATGCTATGGAAAAAATCCTCTTCAATCTTTTATCCAATGCTTTTAAATATACTAAAACCGGGCAAAGTATTGCTGTCACACTAGTACAGAAAAAAGATACGGTACAAATAAAAGTCGCTGACACGGGAGTCGGAATTAGTACGGAAGATTTATCAAAAGTTTTCGACCGTTTCTATCAGGTAAACAATCGCGAAATGAATTTGGGTTCCGGTGTTGGTTTGGCCTTTACCAAACGTCTGGTCGAATTGCATCATGGTGATATTACTGCCGAAAGTAAAATGCAGGAAGGAAGCAGTTTTACTGTTACCATTCCTATTTCGGATGCGATTTACCAAAACGATCAGCATGTGGAAGAATCTGCTTATGACCTCGCAATCCTGTCCGACAACGATCTTGAAAATGAAGATGCTTTACTGCCGGAAGAAAATGAAATCATCGAAAAAAATCAACCTGTTAAGCTTTTAATCGTCGACGACAACAAAGAGATTTTAGATTATCTACAGGATTATTTCAGTAAAATATACGAAGTCACCGTAGCTCATAACGGACAAATGGCATTGGAACTTCTGGAAATCCAGCCTTATGATCTGATCATCAGCGACGTGATGATGCCCGAACTGGATGGTTTACACTTTTGCAAACGCGTCAAACAAAACATTAATACTTCGCACATTCCGTTGATGCTTTTAACAGCAAGAACCGAAACCAGCCAGCAGATAAAAGGACTCGAAATGGGTGCCGATGATTATATTACCAAACCATTTTCGACACCTTTACTGGCAGCGAAAATCACCAATCTGTTGCGCTCCCGCAAAAGACTGAAAGAATATTATGCAGTCGGAAAAGAAATGGTTCCGGAAAATATTGCTTTTAATACACTGGATGAGGAGTTTCTAAAACAGGCCATTCGCATCGTTGAAGATCATTTGGCCAATTCTGAATTTTCAGTAGATCAGTTTAGCAGAGAAATTGGCATGAGCCGATCGAATCTGTATTTAAAATTAAAAGCCATTACCGGAGAATCGGCTATGGATTTTATCAAACGAATCCGATTTAAAAAAGCGGTCGAATTGATGCAGAGCAAACGCTATACGATTGCACAAATCACTTATATGTGCGGATTCAACTCTCCTTCTTATTTTTCTACAGCCTTTAAGCAGCATTATGGCTGTATGCCAAGTGAGTATTTAGCAAAAATCGACGATACAAAAGAATAATTCAAACTACACAAACTACTATACCATGCAAAAAACAATCTTTATAAAATTCTGATACTATTGTGTTAGACATCAGCTAAAACAAGGTTTTTAAAAAAGCCTCAAAACAATCCCGGATTTCAGTTTTGAAAATCAGAATCCTGTCCAGATGAAACAGTCATTTTGGAACAGGAAGGCTCGAACTATGCCTTAACGGAACTGTTTTATTGAAAAAAATAACATCCATATAACGTTTAAAATTAAAATGCCCTTTATGAAAATAATGAAACTCCTTTTTATACTGACTTTCATTTTGCCGATCACTACAATTGCGCAAACAAAAGCAACAGTAACCGTTCACAATAATTCGATCATAGATCGTAAAGAAACGGTTGTAGCCATCCCCTGGAAATCGGTACTTTCCTCCTGTCCGCAAATTGACACAGCTAACTTTGTCGTATTGAACACCCTCACCAAAAAGCAAATTCCGTTTCAGTTAGAACATCGCGGAAATATTGCCGTTCAAAATCTACTGGTACAAATTGATGTAAAAGCAAAAGCAATTCTGAATCTTTCCATTCAAAAAGGAAAACCAGAACCTTTTGCTGTCAAAACCTATGCTCGTTATGTACCGGAACGTCTGGACGATTTTGCCTGGGAAAATGATAAAATTGCCTTCCGAGCCTATGGAAAGGCTCTTGAAAAAACTGAAGGTGACGCTTACGGTTATGATGTTTGGGTAAAACGAACCGATAAACTCGTCCTAAACGATCGCTACAAACGCAACGACTATCATATCGATCATGGCGACGGATTGGATTATTATCACGTAGGACACACTTTAGGTGCAGGAAATATGGCTCCGTACGTAAAAGATACCATTCGATATTCGGGCAATTACCACCAATGGAAAATTTTAGACAATGGACCTCTCCGCACCACTTTTCAACTGACATATGACCTCTGGAATGCCGGTGGAATACCCGTCAAAGCCACAAAAATCATTTCTATAGATGCCGGTTCACAGCTCAACCGAATGGAGAATATTTACACATTTGATGATAAAAATCCACTGCCAGTAGTTGTTGGAATTATTAGACGGGAAAAAGCCGGTGTTCTTTCTTTAAACGAACAGCAAGGCATAATGGGGTATTGGGAACCCGCTTTTGATAAAGATGGTACTACGGGAGTTGGTTCCATATTAACAACTCCGGCAAATGCCATGTGGGTAAACAAAGAACAATTACTCACCAAAACCACTGTCAGAAATAATGAACCTCTTGTCTACTATACTGGCGCAGCCTGGGACAAGGCTGGAAAAATTACTTCGGCCAGACAATGGTTCAATTACCTCGATCATTTTAATGAAGAGCTTAAAAATCCATTAACAGTCAGTGTAAAATAGCAGTAAAACGAAATCATAATTCATAGCGCGCATCTTTTATAGCCACAGATTCGAATGATTTTATGGATTAACTCCTCTAATCGGCAAATCTGTGGCAGAATCAAAATATTAAATCCCTTTAATCGGTGTAATCTGTGGCAGATATTTTAAAGTGATGAATGTGTTAAAAATAAAGGCCTTCAACGAAATAAAAACAAATTAAAATTACTAATAACCAAAAACAAACAAAAATGTCAATTAACTTATTTGATTTAACCGGAAAAACAGCACTCATTACAGGAGGCGTTCATGGTTTAGGAATGGCAATGGCCAAAGGACTGGGACATGCAGGAGCAAAAATTGTAGTAAACGATCATTCCTCACAACAAGCAGTTGATAATGCGATTGCTGAATACAAATCAGAAGGAATTGAGGCCTTCGGATACTTGTTTGATGTAACAGACGAAGCTGCCGTAATTGCGGCCATCAGCAAAATTGAGGCCAAAGTAGGCCCTATCGATATTTTAATCAACAATGCCGGAATTATCAAAAGAACTCCAATCATAGAAATGGAAGTTGCAGACTTTGAAGCGGTAGTAAAAGTAGATCTGACCGGTCCTTTTATTGTTTCAAAAAATGTGGCAAAAGGTATGATCACACGCGGAGGAGGAAAAATCATCAACATGTGTTCAATGATGAGCGAACTGGGAAGAGACTCTGTAAGCGCTTACGCTTCTGCAAAAGGCGGACTAAAAATGCTGACCAAAAATATGGCCACCGAATGGGCTAAATTTAATATTCAGACCAACGGAATTGGTCCTGGCTATTTTGCCACAAGTCAAACAGCACCTATCAGAGTAAACGGACATCCATTTAATGAATTTATTATGGGAAGAACTCCCGCAGGTCGTTGGGGAGATCCGGACGATTTACAGGGAGCCGCCATCTTTTTAAGTTCAAAAGCAAGTGACTTTGTAAACGGTCATATCGTGTATGTTGACGGTGGAATATTGGCAACAATAGGAAAACCTTCAAACGAAGACTAATACTTTCCTTTTGGATACTATCTTAAAAGGTCAAAACTAAACTAAAATGATAAAAAGTAACATTGATAAAGCAACGGGTTTCGAAAAGCGATTTGAAAACATCGATACAGTTGTTTTCGAAAATTCAACCGAAGCCTCTAAAGCAGTCGCTCAGCAAATTGCAGCACTTATTCAATCCAAACAAAAAAACAACGAATCTTGTGTATTAGGCTTGGCAACCGGCTCTTCTCCAAAAGGATTGTATACCGAACTGGTTCGTTTGCACAAAGAAGAAGGCTTAAGTTTCAAAAACGTAATTACTTTCAATCTCGACGAATACTATCCGATGGAACCGGATTCTGTTAACAGTTATGTTCGATTTATGAAAGAATTGTTATTGGATCAAATAGACATCTTACCCGAAAACTACCACATTCCCAACGGACAACTATCCAAAGAAGAAATCGCGGATTACTGTCACGAGTATGAAGCTAAAATCGAAGCTTTGGGCGGAATCGATCTGCAAATTCTTGGAATCGGCGGAAACGGTCATATTGGATTTAACGAATCGGGATCGCTACAAAACTCAAAAACGCGTTTAGTGGCTTTAGATCACATTACCAGAGTAGCAGCCAGCGGAGATTTTTCCGGTCTTAGCAATACACCAAGGACCGCCATTACACTTGGAGTTAAAAAAATAATGGAAGCTAAGCAGGTCATTCTAATGGCCTGGGGAGAAGGAAAATCCAATATCATAAAAAAATCGGTTGAAGGAGAAGTGACCAATCAAATTCCCGCTTCGTTTTTACAGGAACACAACCAGGTTGTTTTTGTACTGGACAAAGAAGCATCCTCAAAACTAACGCGTATCAACAGACCCTGGCTGGTTGAAAAAATCATCTGGACCGATAAACTGATTCGAAAAGCGGTTTTAGGACTGGCACTCGATTTAAAGAAACCAATTTTGATGCTTACCGATGCCGACTATATTGAAAACGGGATGAGCGATTTACTGGCCGATTCAGGTCCGGCATACGACATTAACATCAGGATTTTCAATAAACTTCAAAATACTATCACGGGTTGGCCCGGAGGTAAACCAAATGCTGACGATACAAATCGCCCGGAAAGAGCAGAACCAGTCCGAAAAAAAGTATTGCTTTTTAGTCCGCATCCTGACGATGATATTATCAGTATGGGCGGAACTTTTATGCGTTTGCAGGAACAGGGACACGAGGTACATGTGGCCTATCAAACTTCCGGAAATATTGCCGTTGCCGACGATGAAGCCCTGAGATTTGCCAAATTTGTCTGTGATTACAATGACAAATTTAAAATACAAAGTATCGAAGCTGAAACCATCTGCAAAAAAGCGGAACACTTTTTAAAAAACAAAAAAGCCAGTGAAATTGATATTCCGGAAGTTCGCTATTTAAAAGGATTGATCCGAAAAGGAGAAGCACGTGCTACCAGTCAATTTGTAGGTTTACCGGAAGAACAGATTCATTTTATGGAACTTCCTTTTTACGAAACTGGAGCCATTGAAAAAAAGCCTTTGGGCAGTGAGGATATCCAACTGACCATGGATTTAATCGAAAAAATCAAACCGCATCAAATCTATGCAGCAGGAGATTTAGCCGATCCGCACGGAACGCACAAAGTATGTCTGGATGCGATCTTTGAAGCTGTAAAAACACTAAAGCCAAAACCTTTTATGAACGATTGCTGGGTGTGGCTCTACCGAGGTGCCTGGCAGGAATGGGGAATCGATGAGGTTGAAATGGCCGTACCAATGAGTCCCGATCAGGTATTGGCAAAACGTCACGGAATTTTCAAACATCAGTCGCAAAAAGACGGTGTTGTTTTTCAGGGTACCGATACCAGAGAATTTTGGCAAAGAGCCGAAGACCGAAACAGCGAAACAGCCCAATTGTACAATCAGTTAGGTTTGTCACGTTACGCCGCAATGGAAGCCTTTGTACGCTGGGAATTTTAGCTTACTAATTCAAATCATACCTTTATTTTGTTCAAAAATGGATCGATTATAAAATCGTCCATTTAAAAAGAAGCCTTCTCAGATTATTTTGAGAAGGTTTTTTGATTTTTCAGAAATACGGATCCTTTTAATAGGTACCATTCCTACGGAATTCAAACATTCGGAACCAATTTATTATTTGGATGGATTAAAATCCATCCCTACAATATTGGTCGAGCCAATGGCTCTCGCCCTAAAGTTCCGGAGGAACGAACGATATTGTAACAACGGATTTTAATCCGTTGAATAAAATGATATCACAACAATTGAATTCCGTAGGAATGGCACATATTAAAAATAATTGGTAACTTTTCAGACAATTTCGAGTCAAACCTATTAAAAACCAATGACAACAGACATTATAGAATTAAATGATTTTATTGTTTTAATTGAACAATCGAATACCTCTAAGACTTTCATACAGCAATGTGAAATCGACGGAGATGCTGTTGGCTTTGCCTTTTATGGTTCCGGAAATGTTGAACTGGAAATCAAACACAACAATCAGACTAAATATCTGACCAATACAACCGGACTCGCCATTTGTTTTTTTGGCAATCAAAAGGTAGAGTTCTCTCATAAAATAGAACCAGATAAACCGCTACAGTCCATCAGCATCTTCACCAAACCAAAACATTTACATTCTCTGCCTCAGGCCGAGAAAGAAATTTTTGAAAATTACCTTCCTGAATTATTAAATCCGCAGGAACATTTTGTGCAAGGACCTTCCTTTTATATGACTTTAGAGATGCAGGTCGCGGTTCAAAAGATTTTCAATACCACCTACACCGGCAATACGAGATTACTGTTTTTAAGAAGCCAGGTCAACGAACTTTTGGCTCACTTTTATGCGTTGCTCGCAACAGGTACCAAAATTGATCTTTCGGAAATTGATAAAAACAAACTTTTCAAAGCAAAAGAAATTGTAACCAACAGCTATTCAAAACCACCATCGATCACACAATTATCGCAAATGGTAGGCTTGAACAGTAACAAACTAAAAAAGAATTTTAAAGAACTTTTTGGCATTCCTGTTTTCAAATTCGTTCAGGAAGAAAGACTGCACAAGGCTTACGAATTGTTGCGTGACAACGAAAAAACAGTTCAGGAATCGGCCTGGGAGGTGGGTTATGACAGTCTGAGTTCGTTTTCGAATACCTTTCATAAAAAATTTGGTATGCGTCCAAATGAAGTTCGGCAGCAATTCTTTTCAAACAAATCATAATTCTTTTACGACAAATGAATCCGTTTTAATCTAAACACCTTTGTATCAGTAATCCTTTAAAAAATACTGATATGAAAAATACAAAAATTTTAGTTCTGGGTTCCAATGGAAAAACAGGACGCAGAGTAGCCGAAAGATTAGAACAAATTGAAGGTATTGAAGTTCGTTTGGGTTCCCGAAATGAAAAACTACCTTTCGATTGGGAAAAACAGGAAACCTGGCCCACTGTTCTACAGGGAATCGATACAGTTTATATTACTTTTCAACCCGACCTGGCCATTCCTTCAGCGGTAAAAACGATTCAGAATTTTACTGGTCTTGCCACAAAATTGGGAGTACAGAAGATGGTTTTACTTTCGGGAAGAGGCGAAAAAGAAGCACAGCTTTGCGAGGAAATCGTTAAATCGGCTGCCAAAAACTGGACCATTATTCGTGCCAGCTGGTTCAATCAGAACTTTAGCGAAAGTTTCTTTTTAGATCCGATATTAGCCGGAATAGTGGCCTTACCAAGAGCAGAAGCACTGGAACCTTTTACCGATGCTGATGATATTGCCGACGTGGTTACTGCCGCTCTTTTAGAAGACAAACACAACGGACAAACTTATGAATTAACCGGTCCAAGGTTATTGACGTTCCAACAAGCCGTAAATGAAATTGCCGAAGCCAGTGGTCGAAATATTACCTTTAAGGGACTATCGTTAGAAGAATACAATCAGCTTTTGCAGGAATATCAGGTTCCGGAAGATCATATTTGGCTCATCAACTATCTTTTTGAACAGGTTTTAGACGGTAGAAATTCCAGTATTACCTCGGATATAGAAAACATTTTGGGCAGAAAAGCAAAGGATTTTTCCGTCTACGCGAAAGAGACTGCCAAGACCGAAATCTGGAACTCCTAAAACTAATACCGATTGTATATTCAATATAGTCCAATTGCATTGTACTATTTTCATATTACATCGGTATTATATCGGAAAACATTGGACTAAAATATAAATAAAATTGATATAAGATTATGAAATATAGCAGAGGAATACTTTCCGGTTGTATCGTTTGGTTGTGCGTCAGTATTTCCTTTTATCTTTTGGGGAATATTGCTCTTCTAAAAAATTTCTTTTGGATACAAGCATTAATCGTTATGGTACTTATTGTTTTTTATGCCATCGTTGCCGCAAAATTCTATTATCAGAAAAAATACAACATCAATGGTTTTGCACTTGGCGTATTAATGTCGGGAACAGCATTATTTTTGGACGTTTTGATAACCGTTCCTTTTGTTGAAATTCCCGAAGGACGAAGTTATGAGAGCTTTTTCACCAGTCCAATTTTATGGACACTGGCTGTTATAAACACTTTTTCCGTTTACTGGTATTGGCATAGAAAGATAAAAACCTCCTAATCAACAATTTTCATAAAAAGATAAAAAAAGAAAGCTTGTCGTTAACAGACAAGCTTTCTTATGATTTGAAATCTAAAAAATTAAACTTCTACCATTTCCGGAACCGGAGTAAGAGCAGCTGTATCTTTTGATTTCACCAGTTTATTGACTCTCCAAATCAAAAATATGGTCGAAAGTGTAATTACCGCAATTACATATCCTAAAATATCATAGTTTTCAAGAGGTGATGTTTTTGTTTTCTGATGAACAATAAACCCGGCACAAACCGCGGCAATTCCACCTGCAATTTGCTGCAAAGAAGAAGAGATCGACATATAAGCACCACGATCTTCCAATCCGGGAATAGCTGTGTTTAATGTTGTAGCGGGGATCATTCGACTCATAATACCCATAAACATAATCATAGTAAGCACTACGATTTGCCAAAGAGGTACCGGACCAAGGTTGGTGTAAATGATAATCATAATAACCGAAAGTATAGATCCGGCCGCAAACAGTTTGAACTTACTGACTTTATCACTCAACTTACCCACCAAAGGCATGATGAAAAGTACCGAAAGTCCGGTAAAGAAAAAGACCATTGGCAATTCGAGCTGACTGATGTGAATATTGTTGACTAAAAAGGCACTTCCAAAGGGCTGTAGCATAAAACCTCCAACCGAAAGAAAAGCAATAGACATAAAACCAACCTGATATTGTTTGTTACTCAGGGTATGCCACAGATGTAAAAAAGGACTTTTGTCTGATTGTACTTCTAAATGTTTGGTGATCGGTTTCATCTGAGTGATAATGGCAATAAGTATCAATACGGCCAGAACTGCAATCATAATAAAAGCCGAATGCCATCCCCAGTGATTGGCAAAATACAAGCCTACCGGAATTCCTAAAATCTGACTGGAAGCAAATGCCATTTGAATAAATCCCATCACACGTCCGCGTTGGTGAATCACGAACAAATCCGTTACAATCGCCAGGGAAACAGATCCTATTACCCCTCCAAAAAGTCCGGTCACAATCCTTGCCAAAAGCAGCATTACATAACTGGTTGAAAGTGCGCAGAAAACGGTACCTATAATAAATCCGATGTAAAAAAAATTAAAAGTTTTTTTCGGTCAAACTTATCTGCAAAACCTGCAGCGAGCAATCCTGAAGCTCCAGCACTAAAGGCGTAGGCAGAAACGGTAAAACCAAAATTTGCCGGTGTCATGTTCAGGGTTTTCATTAAAATATCTCCTAAGGGAGAAATAACCATAAAATCGAGTATCACGGTGAACTGCAAAAGCGCTAATATCGCAATAATGATTTTTTGATGTGTCGAGAAAGCCGGGCTTTCTGTAGTGTTTTTTTTCATTCTTTATAAAATGTATTAGTTTAGTCTAACTCTTGACATTCATGGCCAAAGGATGTGACCATATCAATAATAATTTCAGGATGTAATGTTTCTGAAACAACTCTGAGAACGCAATCAACATCTTCGCAGTCAATGCTCCATTGCTGAATGTCTGAATGAGTGTCAAGTTTTTGACGGATGGGACAATTAGGGTCTTTGTCACCAATGTTTGTTTTAAAAATATGTATTGTACTTAAATTTGTTTCCATAACTTTTCATGGTTTTAGTCCTTTTACAGTGGCCTGAAAGGCTTCTTTCATAATTTCCTTAGTAAGTGTAAAGGGCTTTCCTCCCATACTCTTACCTTCAGTATGTAAGTTCAATAAAGTGTACAAAGGCCCGTAGGCAACACTCCAAAAAGCCTCAAATGTCATAGGAATCAACTCGTTATTGCGCAAGCCGTTTTCTATAAACGTTTTCATAATCCTTCTAAAATCTGCAAACTCCTGAATAGAATCCAGAATGATCTCTGAATGAGGGGAATGTTTGACAATTTCAAAAAATGCAACTTCCTTGGGATATTTCATGGTAAAGTTGGCGCGGTTTTCCCACTGTTTCCATAAACCTTCCTCAAATGACATTTCGGGCGAAAAATTCTTCACGGTGCTGGTAAAAAACTTCAGCGCGATAATGGCACCTATTTTTTGAATTAAATCATCTTTGTCTTTGTAATAGATGTAAAGCGTGCCAACAGAAATAGAACAGGCCTTCGCCAGCTTGTTCATACTAAAACCCTGAAATCCTTCCTGAACAATCTGATCAATTGCCATTTCGATTACTAATTTTTCTTTGTCGACATCTCTTGCTCTCATACTGATTATTTTAGCACAAATATAGTATAATAAATGAATGAACATTCTTTTATTTAAAATTATTTTTGTGAACTGAAAAAATAATGACCTCACAAACAAAATTATACGGATTTCTACAGGACAAAACAATAGCATTTTAGCTCCCCGAAGCTTTAGTTTGTTCAAGTTTACCAGTCCTACTCTACGGTACTATTGGAATTTATTATGAAAAATGCAGAAAGTTCAATTTATCAAATGTACTTTGTACGTTTTAGCTTAAATTGGTTGACCAATAGCGCCCAGTACATTTACATCTGCAAACACAGAGGTCATTATCTTTTAAATGCAAATAACACTTATTCTGTTATTTCCACTAAACTAATAAATACACTAAAAAATGAAACAAGCCATTATCAATGCCACTGTACACACGGGTGACGAAATTATTACCAACGGAGTAATCATCATTGAAAACGGAATCATCCTTTCTGTTCAAAAAGAAACTCCAAATGATATCGAAACGATTGATTTAAAAGGCAAACATATTGCTCCCGGATTTATTGATATTCAAATCAACGGAGGCGAAAAATTGTATTTCAGTCAAACCCCTACCGAGGAAACCATTCAGGACATTTATGATACAAGTCTTCAATACGGTACGACTCATATACTTCCGTGTTTGATTTCTTCTTCAAGAGAAACTATCATAAACGGAATTGAAGCGGTACGAAGTTACATGAAAAAATACCCCAACGGTGTAATAGGAATGCATCTGGAAGGCCCTTTTCTGAATCCGCTAAAACGTGGCGCACATCCTATTGATCAGGTTCGTAAGCCTACTAATGAGGAACTTGAAGAAATTATCCGATTAGGAAAAGATGTGATTAAAGTAATCACCATTGCCCCGGAATGTTTTACCGAGCAACAACTCAACATGTTGATTGAAAGCGGCATTGTAATTTCAATCGGACATTCGACTGTAACGTACCAACAAGCACAGGTTTATTTTTCAAAAGGCATTAAACTTGTTACTCATTTATTCAATGCAATGACACAATTCGGACATCGCGAACCCGGTTTGGTTGGTGCCTCTTTAGAAAATGAAAATGTATATGCCCCAGTTATTTTAGACGGTGCACATTGTGATTATGCTGCTGCGAAATTAGCCTACAGATTAAAACAGGATAAGTTCTTTTTGATTAGTGATGCCACTTTCCTGGGGCGAAAAATTGCCAGTTTTAAATGGAATCATTTCGATGCATACCTTGAAGACGGCTTTTACCGAAACAGTGAAGGTAGTCTGGCCGGAGCGACAATCTCGATGCTGGAAGCCGTTCAGAATGCTTACAATCATCTGGGAGTTTCAGCAGACGAAGCCATTCAAATGGCCACTTCGCGCGTAGCTGCTGCAATAGGTCTGGAAAATCAAATTGGAAAAATAAAGCCGGGGTTTCCTGCAAGTTTTGTTCAGTTCAATGATAATTTATCTGAAATAAAAACCTTAAATTTTTCGAAAACACCGTTATTTATTTCATAGAATAAGGAAAGAAAAATAGATTTTACAGTAATTTTTTGACTTTCCTTAAACTCGATTTCTTATGGAGTATAGTAGCGTTTTTAACTTGTATTATTATGAAACAACCCGGAAAAAATAAATCAGAATAATCAATCATTCCCTAAACAGCACCAATTGTTACCCTCCTGAAACTAAATGTGAATAAGTTTTTTAACTTTGCCCAAAATTGCCCCAAAAACAAAACTTAAAAATTGATTTAAACAACAACAATTTTTTATATAAACCCAAATTTAACCTACTAATCCTATGAGAAAACCCATTTCTTATTTTTTACCTTTTGTCTTTTTCGCAGGCATATTATTCGGATGCAGCGATGATGATTCAAAAGGTGACAGCTACAAAGCCAATTATTTGCCCGCCATTGATGCGACAGCTTTACCTCAAGAAAACCGACCAATGACGATGTTTGAAGACAATGAAAATTCTTCAAAAATGTATGACAACAAAAACCGCTGGTTTCGCGTTAATCAGCCCATGCAAATTATTCAAAAAGGCAAAGATTCTGTACAAATTTCTCTTTATTCTCCAGTTGGACTTAAAGATGTAAAAGTGTATGCAAAATTACCTAACTATGACAAGCGATTTTTGCTTTTTGAATTTACATCAGTCCCTGCTTTTCACCGTTCGGCACATCAAATTCCATTAGTAAATGGAACTCATGACTATCAACTTGAAGGTGGTAAGGCTGTTACTATTGATAAAATTGATGGTTTCTCTTCGGGAGCAATCGAATTTTCGGTAGAATCAACTGATCCTTTATTTGCGATGTTCAAAAGAATCAAATCAAATCGACTCGTACAATTCAGCACCCAATATCACCTTAATAATCCTGCTGATGATCCTAATAAATTTTTACCAATGAATCCTGTTTTGGCTAAAGAAGCGATCACTATGATTATTAACTATTCCTATGCTATAAGTCATCCTTTGTATTATGATACTTTTATGAATTTTGACCGTTATAAAAAAGAACAGGCAACAGCAGCCGGAGCAGGTATAAACGGTGCTTTAAACTGGCACGGAAATGCTGAAGACAAAGATGGGGTTTACGATTATCTTAGCAAAGCCCAAATTGAACAAGCCTATAACACTTATATCGATAGCCGGACTCTGAATATGGCGATGGTAGGAGGTGGTTCTGCCTGGGGAGGTGGAGCTTTAGCCTCACAATGGGAATCTGGTTATGTGACCGGACATTGGGTTGGTGATATGTCAGTTTGGACCCACGAATACTCTCACCACTCCGGCTACAGTCACAGTAGTAACTTATGCAACAGTGGCGAAGGCGGTGGTCAACAAGGAATGTTTACTGATTTCTATAAATACCTCATCTCTTTGAATGATCTTCCTTTTACAGATCCTGATGTATTAAAAGGATATACAAAAACAAGCTATCTAAGTCAATCTTATAAAAAGCCTGTTTTCAAAATTGATCCTAAAAACCCATTTTTAGTAAAATATAAAGGAGAAGGAAAATGGAAATAACCTACAAAACTATCATGAACAAAATATCTTTTTTATTCATCCTACTCTGTCTTTTTACAGCTTGTAGCGATGATTCTTCAAACGGCAGTGAACCAACAAAATACGATTATTACTTTCCAACGGAAGAAGCTTCCATCACAGCGGCTCAAATTGGTGCAGGAACGGGAACTTTAGATCCTAAAGGAATTACGGTTGCCAACAATAAATTATACGTTTGTAATGGCGATGTACTGGAAGTTTTTGATGCTGTTTCGATGGCTTATATCAAAACGATCTCGGCTTATACTAAAGGAGCCACTACAATTCCGTTTACCAAACTTACTTCAGTTTGTGTAGATAGCGGACGTCTTTATATCGGGAGTGTCGATTCCAGACTATTTGTACTGGATGAGATTACAAATGCCGGAATCAATACAGTTGGAAACGGTCAGTGGTGGAATACTTTTGTGCACGTTTTTGGTGTTGTGGTTAAAGATGGTTTAATCTTCGTAAAAGAAAAAGAAACCTCAATCAAAGTTTTTCAAACTACCCAAATTACTGATAGCAGTGATTGGAATTTAAAGCCAATTGCTAAATTAAACACTTTAAACGGTTGGGATGAGGTGTATGCTATGGATATAGATGCAGGCAATTTAGTAGTAGCCGGAAGAGATGCCAAAAGTTACCTGTATTACAACATTGAGTCTATTAAAACTAATGCTGCTGCCTCTTTAACTGAACCCATAAAACCTGTAACAGCAGTTTTTGCTGCCGCGGAGCCTACGGCCATAAGTTTTTCTAAAGACTGGACCATTACATCCGAAAATATAGGGAGCAACAACTACTTGCGTCTGTATCCAAAAGGAGAATTCAAGGATCGAATCTATACTCCAAGAGTAAATGCTCTTGATATTATGGGACAAAATCCATTTGGAAGTATTGTTGGTGTAGCACAATTAAACGATCGTTTGTATTTATCTGATAATACCAACAAGAAAATCAGAGTTATAAAGCTTAATAAAGCAACAATTACGGAACAGCGATAATCGTTCACGCTTTTAAAATATTGAAACCTCTAAACTTAAAACTTTAGAGGTTTTTTTATTGAAACAAAGTATAGTAATCAGAATCGCTTCTCCCATTCTCCATAATACAGATAAGTCAATTTTATCACAACTATCCAGCGATCTTCGCGTAAACCTTTGCGCACCTTGTAGTTAAAAAACAGCACAAGAATCATACGACTTCAGATTCTTTCTTTTTTAAATCCCAATTCCTAATTCTTCCAAAAATAAAAAACTCCTGCTCAGATGAGAAGGAGTCCTAAAAAAACAAATCAATTTCTATTTTTTTAATTACAATATTTTTTTCTAGGCCAATCCACGGGTCAGCCAGCCTTTTTTATTGGCTGTAACGATAGCATACGGTGTAATCCAAAACAAACTGAATGTATAAAAAACACTGTACGAATAAGCCCAAAGTGAATCGGCAAAATTATATCTTTTGGTGTAAAACAATACCGGAAAACTCGATACGATTAAAATCGCTAAAAGTGTAGAACTTAAAAACAATATCGGATGTACCGCGATGAAAAAGAACATAAAAAACATAAACGGATACGCCATAATCATCTTCATAGATTGACTCACAAATAAAAGACGTGCTCCAAATTTAGATTCACTTCTGAAATCTGTAAAAACATACTTTGCCATAGCGATGTTCTCACGCACATTACTTCTGCTCCATCTGATAAACATCTTATACAATCCGGTATATTCTTCCGGCACGTTGGTCAATACATAAGCATTCCTCTGAAACAACACATGCTGCCCTTGTCTCAAAATCATATTGGTCATGGCACGGTCTTCACCAATGTCTGATGGCTGTCCCATAAAAGTCTGATTGATCCATTCGTCCAAACAAGCAAAAACCGAGGTTTTTCTGTAAGCTGCCGCTGCTCCCGGAGTACAAAGCACAGACCCTAACTGACTTTCGGCAGAACGCATAAACTCAAAACTCATCACAAAACTCACATTCAGCATTTTTGGTAAAATTGCTTTTTTGCTGTTCAGTACATGAACATTTCCGGCTACTGCACCACATTTTTCATCTACAACAAACGGACTCACTAAGTTTCTTAAAGTATCTTTTTTTACAATTGAATCACTGTCTACCGTAACAAAGATTTCTCCCGTTCCCAATTCGAATCCACGGTGTAAGGCATGACGTTTTCCTCTATTTTCAGGTTGCTGAAAAATCGTCAAACGATCCCCTAATTTTATTTTTGCTTGCTGCATCCAGTACCAGGTATCGTCTTTACTTCCGTCGTCAACCGCTAATATTTGCATTTTTTGCTCCGGGAAATCACTGTCAGCCAAACTCATCAAAGTATCCCAAACCAGTTTCCCTTCATTATACGCCGGAACAATCACAGTACAGGTTGGCAACATTTCGTCCGAAACGGATTCGATTGGTTTATAAGTAAAATACAAGTATAAATTGTACAGGAAAACTCCGGCCTGAAATACAAACAATACACCTGCGAGTATCAGGAAAGGAAATCCCCAGCTTGAATTTATTCGCTCCAACTGAAACTGATCGAAATCGGCTTGCAGCTGATAAGCAGTATAAGCCCCAATAAACATTAGGATAAATGTACTTACCAGTACAAACAACCCCGTCTTACTTTTGGTACGCTCGCTTACTTTCTTTGAAGTTGCATTGACGTTAGTAATACGAAAAATGGAACTGTTTAAGGCTTGTTCGGTATTAAGATCTGGATTTGAAGTATAAAACTGTTCTGATGTTAAGGTTTCACTTTTCATATGACATTACTTTTGATTGCTTTCTAATGGCTCTTATTTAATTCTTTCCCTCCGATGCTACATTTTGATTAATGGAGAAAATTTTATACTAATGCCATTTTGCAAGCGTTATGCCATAATTATTCTTTTACTGATTTCTAATGAATTAGCGGTTTTGCGTCATTTTTAAGTGTGTAATTATTACACGTTTTCGTATACAGTATACAGTTTTTACTGGGGTTTTGAGAGGTTTTACGTTGAGGTTTTAAGTTGAGGTTTTGTGGCCTTTGAGCATGACGAAGTTTAGAAATAACGTTTTCTGGTGTTTATTATTGTTATCCTGAGCGAAGTCGAAGGATTTTTGGAATTTGAAGTTTCAGGTTTGGAGTTTTTTTTGGAGCTATTTCCCGCTGTCCGTTTCAATCTTTTGTATCCGCCGCCGCGGGCACAAAAGGATTTTCACTTCCATCGGGGCTAGGGATAAAATTACATAAGAATATTCTTAAATGTGTTAAAAATAAAATTTATTCATAAAACAGACATCTACTCCTATACTTTACAGTTTTTATCTACTAATCTTACGCTTTTATTCAATACTTTAGCAATCAGATTATTTTTTGCAGTAGCGCATCAACAGTCCGGAAGTAAAGAATATAGGAACAAATTTTATGAAAGAATAGTATAAATTATGAACACGGGAGAAATACTTATATATCAAAATCAGGAGGGCAATATTAAAATCGATGTACGACTTGAAGAAGAAACAGTTTGGTTAACTCAGGCACAAATTGCGTTGCTTTTTGGCAAAGGAAGATCTACTATTACGGAGCACATTACTAATGTTTTTAAAGAAGGCGAACTAGACGAAAAAGTGGTATGTCGGGATTTCCGACTAACCTCTTTACATGGAGCCATTGAGGGAAAAACACAAGAAAACAATGTTAAACATTACAATCTTGATGTCATAATTTCTGTAGGTTACAGAGTAAAATCACTTCAGGGAACGCAATTTCGTATTTGGGCAACCCAAAGACTAAAAGAATACATAGTAAAAGGTTTCGCCTTGAATGATGACCGTTTTAAATCAGGTAATACCATGAATTACTTTAACGAATTGCAACAACGCATTCGTGAGATTCGAATATCTGAAAAATTCTTCTACCAAAAAATAAAAGACATTTACACCACAAGTATTGATTATGATGCCAAAGACGAAAAAACAATTTCATTTTTCAAAATTGTGCAAAATAAACTCCTGTGGGCAATTTCTCAAAATACTGCAGCTGAATTAGTCTACCGAAGAGTAGATGCTTCTTTACCATTATTAGGAATGCAGTCTTTTGATAAAAGAGATGCTCAAACAGTTCAGAAAACAGATGTTAACATCGCCAAAAATTACCTTACTGAAGATGAAATAAAACTTCTAGGGTTATTAGTAGAGCAATATTTAGCATTTGCCGAAACCATGGCACAACAACAAACTCCCATGTACATGAAAGATTGGGCAGAACGTCTCGACAGTATTTTACAACTCAACGGAAGAGAGTTATTATCGCACGCTGGTAAAATTAGTCATCAAATGGCTCTGGATAAATCTACCCAAGAATTTGAAAAATTTAAAGAAAGTAGAAAATCAATAGAGATCGAACAAAGCTTAAAAGAAATTGAAGCCGATATTAAAAAATTGAAGAAATAACTGCATCAAAATAACTTACAGAAAACATTAAAAAGCTCTTAGCAACCATCCGCTTGTATCTTTTCCTTACTAAGGGAGCAAGAAAAAGGATACCGCTCCAGTCTGGGTTAGGGCAATTGCACGTACCAGAAGTTTTTATGGCACAAAATCAATCGTTCTAATTTAAAGCCCATCTAAACCAAATTTTGTTTACCCCAAAGATTATAATATTCCGATTCCTGATTTAACAATTCAAAATGACTTCCTGATTCGACGATCGTTCCGTTTTTCATAACCAATATGGTATCTGCATTAGCAATTGTACTTAAACGGTGGGCAATAACAATGATTGTTTTTCCCTGAGTTTTAAAATTATCGATCACCTCTTTCACCATTTTTTCAGAGGCTGTATCTAATGATGCTGTGGCTTCATCCATTAATAGAATATCCGGATTTTTGTATAATGCCCTGGCAATGGCAATTCTTTGTTTTTGCCCACCTGACAACATAGCTCCATTTTCTCCAATTTGTGTTTCAAATCCGTTGGGTAATTTCTCAACAAAATGAGTTATTCCCAGCTGTTTGGACAAATCCAAAATGCTTTGAATATTCGGAAACGAATCGCCTAAAGCAATATTCTCGATAATATTTCCGGAAAACAAATTAAGCTGTTGGGGAATAACTCCTATCACTTTTCGCAAACTCTGGTAATGAACAAACTGTGAATCATATTCTCCAATATAAATCTTACCTTCTTTGATAGGATACAAATTTTGCAGCAATGAAATTAAAGTTGTTTTTCCACTGCCGCTTTCTCCTACTATTGCTGTTGTCTGATTCTTTTTAAATACTGCATTAAAGTTTTTAAAAACTTCCAGACGGGATCCATATTTGAAAGAGACATTTTCAAACCTGATATCTCCTAAATGCTCTTTCTGTAATTCTATTTTATTTTCTGTTTCTTCTCTTTCCAGATCCATAATTTCAAAAAGCCGGTCTGCTGCAATTAAGGCATTCTGAGCTGTCTTATTCATGTTGATTAAAGAAGCAACCGGAGAAGTAAAATAACCAATCAAGGCATAAAAAGAGAATAGTTCTCCCGGAGTAATGGCTCTGTCGATTACATAACCCGATCCGATCCACATTAAAACTATAGTAAAAGCCGAAGCTAAAAATTGTGTAGAAGTTCCTGCAAAGATTCCATTTAAACCTGATTTGTAGGTCGTAAATAACAGCTTCACGAATTTGTTTTCCGCCTTTAGATTAGAAAAATCTTCGATTCCAAATTCCTTTACTGTCCTGACATGGGTAATACTTTCGACCAATTGTGTTTGCAGTTCGGCAGCATTCTCCATGATAGTTCGTTCCACTTTTTTGTTGAATTTATTTAAAACAAAATAGATCACGGCGTAAAACGGAATCACCAAAACAATTACCAAGGCCAATTTCCAGTAATACGTAAACATTAATACAAATGAAAAAACAACAATAAAGAGGTTGACAATCATTTCAATGGCTACTTCGTTTATAAACGAGCGAATTTTTACCGCATCACTTATTCTTGAAGTAATTTCCCCTATTTGCATGGTATCAAAAAAGCGCTGTGGCAAATGCAATAAATGTTTATAGTACCCCAGAATTAATTTTGCATCGATTAATTGTCCCGTTTTCATCACAAAAACACTCTTTTTGGAGCCAATATAGGCTTGCAGCAAAATTATTGCTATCATAGAAAGGCTCAATAAATTAAGCAGTTTTCGATTGCCATCTACCAAAACGTAGTCCGTTATTTTTTGGATGTAAACAGACATCGCCAGTCCCAAGACGGTGAACAAAATGGCTCCAACCAGAGCCTGAAGTAAGATCGTTTTATGGGGTTGGATTAAATTCCAAAACCTTTTTAAGGGTGCTATTTTTTCGTTTACTGTTTTAAAATCTTCATTGGGAGCAAAGAGAATCAATACTCCCGACCATATTTTTTGAAATTCTTCGAAAGTATAGTGCTCCATTTTGCCTAAACCCGGATCCATGACCGTGATTTTAGATTTTTCTACCTTATAAATTACTACGTAATGCTGTAACTGTTGTTTGATGACAACATGTGCAATTGCCGGAAGTGGAATTTTATCTAAGGCATCTAAACCACCTTTGACTCCTTTGGCAGTAAAACCCATTTTTTCCGCGCCTTCAATAATCCCCAAAACATTGGTACCTCGTTTATCGGTATTAGCAAACTGGCGTATTCTAGCTATAGGCAGATTAACTTTAAAATGACTTCCAATAGATGACAGACAAGCAGCGCCACAATCTTTAACATCATGTTGTTTTATTTTTATTGAACTCATTTTATTTGTTATTTGCTCTTTGTTTTGGGTTTAACCAATTGTCTATTTTGTCAAATAACAAATCAAACAAACTTCTTCGGGTAATTATGTATCTTGCTGTTAAGGTCATTCCTTTGGAAATATTTGCCTTATAACCTGATTTGAGTTGTAAGGTACTTGAATTTAAAGCGCATCGTACCTTAAAAAAAGCCTGATCGTTTTGCAGCGTAATATTACGATCAACATCAATCACTTTTCCTTCTAACAAACCCCATTGGTTGTAGTTGAAGGCATCTATCTGAAATTTGACTTTCTGATTTCTCTTAATAAGACCGATATCATTGGGAGAAACATTACATTCGACAATAAGATGATCTGTCGATGAAATGGCTGCGATAGATTGGGAAGCATTTATAAAGGAGCCTTTTTGAATACCTGAATAGTTTTCGATTGTTCCGGAAACCGGAGCCAAAACAACATAATTATTCGATTCTGCATTTATCTTAGCGACAGCGCCATTCAGGTTCTTTAAGCGATCTTCTAAATCTCTCTTTTGGTTTTCCCAGGTTAATTTTTGCTGACTTATGAAACTTTGCAAGGCTTGTTTGGACAGACGTAATTCATATTCAAGTTTTTCAAAATCGGCCTTGGCAATAATTTCTTTATCATACAAAATTTTATTGCGGTCAAAATTGATTTGTGCCTGCGTGATCTTACTTTGTAATTCATTTTTCCCAGACTGAAATTTCAATAGATCCTCTCGTGCTGTTGTGGTCAATAAATGATTCGTTTTATTCTGCAAAAGTACTGAAACGTCTCTGAGCAGTGCTGAAACAGATTTTGATAAAGTATCCTGAGTCCTTTTATCACTCTCCAAATTTTCTTTAGCAATTTTTAAAAGTGTGTCTCCTTTTCGTACAACTCCGTTATTCTTTAAATTGATCCAATTCACCCTTCCACTAACCATCGTTGCAACAGGTACATTATCGGTTCTACTGCGAACAATACCACGACTCTGACTGCTAATATCCACTTTGATAACAGGCAAAAGTGTCAAGAAAACAATGATAAACAAAAGGATAACAAAATAAATAGAAAAGCTCCTGGTTTTATTTTTAGCAATAAGATTTTCCAGCGTGTTTATTGGGTCTGAACTGAAGTTCATTCTTCTTTTATTTTTAAATATGTCTTCACAAATATAAATATCTGTAAAACCGCATAAATCCTATAACTCCATATATCTGCTTCAAAGCCAAAAACATCATAACCAAATCTTGGTTCAATAATAGATTTAATTAAATGGACAACTGCAGCCGCAGACATCACAATGAGTAATATTTTAACTATTTTTGTTTTCAACTTTTGATTTTATTAAGTTGCATGTATAGATAAAGGAGTCATTTTTTACTATTAAAAGCTTAAAAAACAACTCCTTTTCATTCAGTTTTTCATTCAGTAAAAAAACGAATCTTATGATTAGAGTGCAAAAAGAACGGAAACAGTACCAAATAAATTAGCACATTGCTTAACTGTTTTAGCCAATGCTCTTCCCATTCGATACCCCCATTCTTCGGAAGAACCTCCTTCAATATTCAACATTTCAAATTCGTTTAACTCAATTAAATTTTCCATACTCCTTTTTAATTAAAGATTGTCTAAAAATCCGTTAATGAAGCCTTTTGCAAATTTGAATACCTCTCGACCTGCCCACATAGTACCTCCTGTATATGGCATAGTACCACCTTCAATTTCTTCTACTTCCGGAGCACTAAGCTCTACTAAATTCAAATTTTCTAAATTCATAATTTCTAAAATATAATTAAGGTAATAAATAATATAAAGCCGCTCCGCACACGGTCCCTGTAAAGTAAAACATCACGGGAAAGAATATTAGTGCATAAATTACGTACGCTATTTCGTTGTCTTTTTTACTCAAAAAAGTCTCATTTGTTACATTATTAGGTTTCATATTTCTCCTTTTTCATATTCAAAATAAATGTTTAAAAAATTCTTCAATACTATCCCATTTGTAAAAAATACATAGAAGGAAAATGAAAAGGATTAATTTTTTTTGCCACGATCTTAAATTCTTTCTTTTCAATATTTTTAAATTTGTCTCTCATCGTTTATTTATTTTTTCTTTTCATGAATATAATTACTAACCAACAAGTTTAAGGAAAGTAAATTTTCATGATAAAGACAGTCCCATTATAAATTGTGTGTGCAATTAATGTCATTAAGAATGAGTCCCTTACATTTCTACCCGTTACATACAAACAAGCCAACAACATCCCTGCAACAAAAGCAAAGAAGAAATAAAAAACATTATAGAGATGTGTTGAGGCAAAAACTAAAGCAGATACTAAACAACAATACTTGAGTGCTATTTTTAGGCTTTTGCAAATTTCAATAACCCCGTACTGGAACAAACAAGTCTCAAGAAGCGGGCCGACGATAACAAATAAAACTAGTTTTTCATTAATCGTGTAATTTTCATTAAACCCTTTGCCTAAATCACTACCAAAGAACTCTGCAAGAACGCTAAAAGTATAACTATTAAAAAGGTTTAAAAGAATTACAACTAATACAAGTTGCCATTGTTGAAGATCTTGAATGTTTTTTTTTAGTTTTGAGATCATATGCTATTGAATTCAATAAAGAGACTGTTTAAAACAGCCTCTTTAGATTCTACAAAAAATCATTTTTTAAATTACCATCTTTGGGCAACTTGTGGCTCAATGTCTCGCAAGGAACGATACAAAGAACCGGCTGCGTAGCCAATTCCATAGGCAACATCTCCCCAAAATCCTCCTGCATCTATTGATACCATTTCACTTAACGTTAATTCACTCAAATTCAATTCATTCAAATTTTCCATTTTTTTCATTTTTTATTATTTACTAATGGCTGGCGGCTGCCCAACCTTCTCTAAATCCTTTTTTAATTTCATCCCAATGATCAACAATTTCAGCACCAACCCATCCCCAAAATCTGTTGCCAGCTTCAATTGAAATGAGCTCCTGAGCATTAAGCTCAACTAAGTTTAAATTTTCTAAATTCATAATTTTAAAATTTAAGTGGTTAATTAATAACTTAAACAAAATCATCTTCCCTAGAATCGTTCTGTAAGAACAGACTTACTATACTTCTATCTAATAACATTGGACAGAAGTACTAATTTTTCAAATAACTCCAGAGATATTTAAGTCAATACTTTCTAACTTTTGTTTTTCACAGAGACAATAACCCCTAAATAGATCTGAAAATCATTACAAAGAGAAGGGGCTTCAGGAATAAAACCATTCGTTTTATAAGACATCCCTAAATTAAAATATGCTGATGGTTTCGTATCACTTTTCCCTTTTGAGAATCTCATCGCTAATTCAGATTTCACGCCAAATCCGACTTCTTTTACTTTTGTTCTAAATTCTAAATTTCTCGGTTGCTCCCAAAAATCTAGTGATGAATTCAATAAAAATTTATCTTTGAGGAAAGAGTAATTATACAAGCCAATACCACCTGCTAAAAAAGTATAACTTTTGTTGAAGTACTGCCTGAAATAAGGGTTAAGTTTATATTTATTGCTGATCTTTAAATAAGCGTTTTGTTCTATAAAATCTCCGAAAGGTGCCAAAGAATAACTAACCGAAAAATTTCCGGTGACAATATCTGAAAGCTTATAATTTCTACTTTTCCAAAGATTTGGATTCAAAAAATTAACTAATGACATGTACCCTATCCTCCTTGCATATAATTTCTCTTCTGTGGTTAAACCTCCTCTTTGAGTATAACGATAAAACTCCATAGATGGTCTATGCAAATGCCGAATCATTCCGTATATATCATGTCCAACAATATCACGATCAAGTTCATTACTGTCAGCTTCTTTAATTTTCGTTTTTGAATCATAGAAACTGGTCAAATAATAAAATTGAGTAGCCAATTTTCTTATTACATAATCTGGATACAGAACTTTATAATCTTCTTCATTAAAACTAAAGTACCTATCTGATTTTCTCAAATAAGCATAATCTGATTCCAGTCCGGCTGTATGAAGTCTAATGTAATTGGGAAAAGAGTTATTCCTTAAATTGACAAGCGTTTCATTGGTTACTCCTGTTACCTTAGCTACTAAATTTTTATCTATAAAAGGTTTGCTGATACTTCCTATCCCTAGTTCAGAAAGTACAGACTGATGACCCGCTTCATGGGTAATTGCCTGTCCAATTAAAGAGGTAAAGATCAATAATCCTGTTCCGTATAATTTTTCTTCTTTTTTTGTATTCTGTGGATTGTTTATTTGCCCACCTATAAAACGAATAGAGTTTAGCATTACGTCGTTGCTTTGATCCATGGTAAATAAGTAAGACTTTCCTTCATACAAATTATAATTATAGTACTTTGTTTGAGCACTATTTATAAACGGCATTATTAGAAAAACAATAAGTATTTGTTTCATAAATTACTAAAATAATTTTTCTATAAAAATGACTATTCACTATTTGCGTTACAACAAAAAAACATTAAAAATTAAATGCAAAAAAGGTCCTTTTTTGACATTAATCCAAAAGATCAAGAAGCAGACGTGTTCCCAAGGCAACTAAAAAAACTAAGCCCCACATAAAACCTCCAGAGATTGCCGCTTGTTCTTGGACAGATATTTCTGTAACCCCAATTTTATCTAAATCTATCATAACTTATATTTTTAAGTTGTTAACATATATGCAATAGCTCCTATAAGAACTCCTACAAGAATTTCTAAAAGAAACCCTCCTTCAATCTCTTCCATTTCCTGAGCATTAAGCTCAACTAAGTTTAAATTTTCTAAATTCATAACTTTAAATTTTAAAGTGTTAATTAATTCTGCGGTTTATTTTTCCCAAAAACATTATACAAACCATACAGGGAATTTTACTTTGTATTTTAATCCAATTATTGATTTTGAGAAATCATGAGAAATGTGGAAGTCGGTATTAATAACATTCCCCCACCTTTTACTATTACACTAAAAAAACTTTATGAAATGTAAACTTTCTTTGTATCTTAAGTTTTTTCATTTAGTCATATTACTGCCTAGCATAAACAATTTCACATGCTCTTGATATTCCCATAAGGTCAGCATGACCAGAAAATCTAATAAATTCGCCAACTCTATAAGCAAAAGTAACTCCACCTGAAATTTCTTGTGCTTCACTAAATTCTAATTCCATTAAATTTTCCATAATTTAATAGTTTTATATTTAAAAATAGCTTTTAAAAAACTCTTCAATAGTATTCCATTTTGAAAGGATATAAAAGATCAAAACAAAAACAATAATATTTATAATATTTTTTTTAAGTTTCTTTCTGTCAATATTTTCAAATTTACTTTTCATTGAATACTTTACTTTAAATGTCAATTTGCAATTAATTATATTGTTATGATTTCTCTCAAAAATTACAACAGAAAGAAATACGAATAATTCCTTTATACTTTTCGCTCTTTCGCTCTAATTCTAAAATAAGCATAGATAAAAAGAAAAGAAAATATTAATTTATAAATTCTATAAACCCAAATATGAACTACAAAAAAAAATAACTCTTGTACGCCATCTTTAAATAATGATGTAATGAATCCAATACCAAATAATATTCCCAGAATTAAAAAACCATATGTAGATAATTTCATAAGATGCGATATTTTTATATTAGTAATAGTGATAAAAATTCAATCACTACAATTACTTTTAAAAAAAAGTACTAAGTTATTTAATGTGTGGTTGTCTTTAAGACAACCACACATTAACTTAAAGCATAGATGCAATACAAAGTACACATGCTGTTACTAGGAGAGCCTTCCCTGCATAATGACCAATCTGATAGGCTATACCATCATGCCCCCCTTCAATTTCAATTAATTCATTTAAATTAAGTTCTGTTATTCCAATAATATTTTCCATATTTAAAAAATTATAAGTTTGTAATAAATTTAAAACGCATCTAATAGTCCCCTAAAAAAATCAATCATTTGATGAGATAAATATGGTGCGGGATTATGACTACTGTAAGGTGGACATCCCCCTTCTACTCTCAGTATTTCATTAGCATTAAGCTCAACTAAATTCAATTTTTCTAAATTCATAATTTTAAATTTTAAAGTGTTAATTAATTCTGCGGTTTATTTTTCCGCACCCTTGTTTTTTTAGATTCATTACTTTTTGAATCATGGTATAGTAATGGCCAATTCCATTTAAGAAAACAATCTAATTCTTGCAGTGACGTCGAACCGTAAAATAATCTCCATTTTCCTACCAAAACTAGGTAAACACTTCAATACTTACAAAAATAGAATATCGAAATTCCTGAATTTCGATATCAAAATCAGAAATATCACACGAATACCGACACAACAAACTAAAAGTCAACACATTACAAACACAATATCATACTAATTTTTAATGAGTTTCATTGCTGCTTTTTAGCAATAAACTATACTTTTGTAAGAAAAAAAAGAAAAAAAATTATGATTTCTTATATGCACTACAATCTCAAATTTTTATTACTCTTTACAACTCTACTATGCGCACAAAATCCAAAAAAAGACCTTATATATAACACACCCTATTTAATTCTAGAAAAAGAGAACCTGATACAATCACTCACCAATGATCAAACCAAATCATATTGGAGTATTGGTGTATTATTTCTATTGGTAATTATTACAACATTTTTTGGGTTTTATCAGTATCGAATCAAAAAGAGACAGTCATCTCAATTTGAAAAAATAATAGATAAATCAACGAATAATGAAATACAAACCGTTGAAATAAATAAAAAAGAAGCCAAAGCAACTAAATCTGGAATAGAAGGTATTGGTATTAATGAAGAATTAGTGGAACAGATATTAGAAAAGCTAACTCACTTTGAACTAACAAAAGGATACTTATTATCAAGCATTACCGTTCAGTCGCTTTCTGATACTTTTGAAACTAATAGTAAATATATTTCCAAAGTAGTCAATAGCTGTAAAGAAAAAACATTTGTTCAATATATTAATGACCTAAGAATCGAACATGCCTTAGAATCTTTAAAAAAGGATCCCAAATTACAAAAATATACCATTCAAGCATTGGCTATTGAGTTCGGCTTTAATAATGCTGAATCATTTTCTGCCGCTTTTTATAAAAAATCCGGTATTAAACCCGTTTATTTTATAAAACAACTCGAGAAATTAAGCGAAACATAACCAACTATAAATAAAAACAAAACTTCATTATCAGAATCCATTAATTAAGAAAGCTGTTAATTTTAGGTTCTGCAATATTTCTTATCAAGCCATATCCATATGATCATTAACAGGCAATATACTTCTAAACAAAGAACCTATAATCATTGGTATCGTTATACAAAACTTTATGTTACAAAAAGTAAAATCAGTCCTCATACATTTCCATCCACAAACGGGTCTCCTCCAAATCCAGTTCCTTTTCAATTTTCCTGAAAATCTCTTCGTGAACAGAACCGGTTTTATGCATCCATTCGAGTTTGTCACGCTCTATGTTTAAAAGATCTATCTGGAGTTTGGTAAAATCATTGAAAATCTCCCCTCCCAAAACCTTTCCTTTTCCGAAGAAATTAGCCGGAAGTTCCGTTTTTTGAAGACGATTGAATTTGACTTCGTATTTGCTTTTTATGTTGTGCAGTAAATCATCGTTAAGCAAAGAAAAATTATCCTCGATGTGGGTAATGGTTTGCGAAACAATAGTATTTCTGATTTCATATTCTTCGGCAAGAATTGAATACGGTTGCACTTTTAGCTTTTTAATCAGCCAGGGCAAAGTAAGTCCCTGAATGACCAAAGTCGAAAGTATCACACAAAAAACCAGATAGATGATGAGGTTTCGTAAAGGAAATTCGGTTGTTTTGTTCATCATTAACGGTAAAGCCAGCGCAGCTGCCATGGATACTACACCTCGCATTCCGGACCAGCCGAAAATAATCATATTGCGATAATCAAATTCTTCTTTCATACGGATTCTTTTACTAAGCATTCTCGGAAGCAGAGTTGCCGGAACCACCCATAAGAACCGAACCAAAATTACGACTACACTTATCGAAGCGCCCCAAACAAACAAGGACCAACCCGAGTAATCTCCAATTCCGGCAATAATTTGTCGCAGCTGCAATCCGATTAAAATAAAAATCAATCCGTTTAAAATATTGGTCAAAACACTCCAGATCGTTCCGGCCATAATTCGACTTTCGTGCGTAAAAATTGTTCCGGATCGGGCTGACAAATAAAGTCCGGTAGCAACTACGGCTAAAACTCCTGAACATTCAAAATGCTCTGCGATTAAATAAGAGGCAAAAGGCGTTAGCAAAGTCAAAGTAGCTTCGATCACCTCATCACAAACAAATCTTTTGTGAATATAACACATAATATACCCCACAGCCAAACCAATTGCGATTCCCGCTACAGACATTACAACAAAGTTTAACCCCGCCTGCCAAAGCACAAAATTACCGGCCGTAATTGCGGTTAATGCATATTTGTAAGCTACCAGACCACTGGCGTCATTCACCAGACTTTCGCCTTCAAGAATGGAGATTAATCTGGGATGCAAACCCAATCCTTTGGTAATAGAAGTCGCAGAAACCGCATCCGGAGGCGAGACTATCGCGCCTAATAGAAAAGCCAAAGGCCAGGAAATATCATCAATAAGCAGGTGCGCTGCAATCGCTACTGCCACCGTGGTAAACAAGACCAAACCTACAGCTGCCAAAGTAATAGGCCGGATGGTTTGTTTAAAATCGGACCAGCTTGTATACCAGGCGGCGTGGTATAAAAGCGGTGGCAAAAAGATAATAAAAACCACCTCAGGACTTAAAGCAATTACCGGAAGTCCGGGAACAATACTAATCACCACACCACAAAGCACTAGTACAATGGGAATTGGAAAATTGTATTTTTTACTAACGAGGCTCAAAAAAGCGACTCCAAATAGTAACATGATGATTACTGTAATATTTTCCATCTTCGAATTGTTTTGGTATTTCGGTTATACTACTACGAATATACTATTTTTACGACTTTAGTTAGAATTATGTTTCTAGGGGTTCCTTTTTTAGCCACGGATTACATGGATTAAAAAGATTCTTTTCACACATGTCTAAAAACTAGGTATCACCAATATTAAAATACCTTTTATACAAAATTTAAAATCCAAATAATCGTTTTAATCTGTGGCAAAAACAATTGCCAGCGGCAGATAAAATCAGAAGTGATAAAACTCATTTAATCAAATTTTGTTACATCCGACCTTATAAATACTTTAAAAAAAATTACATTTGAACCTTAATTCATATCCCAAATTATGATCCTGAAAAGAAATTTTATCGGTGTACTCGCCTTACTGGCTGTCTTATTTCATGCACCGATTGCCTATTCTCAAACGACTTCTCCAAAAACAGAGACTAAATCAAAACTATTTGAAGAAACCACTACGGATAGTGACTATCTGATGGCTATTGAAAAAGCGGGAGAGGTTTTGGAATCTGCGCATAACGATACTGAATTTGATGGAAACAGTCATCGTTTGTTTGGTGAAATCAAAGGAACGCAAAGTAAACTTGATCTTATTCTGGCCAGCCTAAAAGGAGCAAATCCGAATGTACGCAACCAGCAAATGTATCGCATTGTACTGAAAGAAATTGAGCTGGAACTTGACGAACAAAATACAGCAATCAATTCTCGCAATCTGGCACTTGAAAAAATCAAAAACAGGGTAATTGATTTGCGTAAGGATAAAACCCTGATGGGACTTTTGAAAGACACCCTTCGCCGCAAGCAATTTAAAAGTGAATTTGCGAATCTGAAAAAAAGATACTTGACTACCGACAGTCTGATGACCAAGAATCAAAGTATTTTAAACCACAATAAAAGATTAACGGTTGAAAGAAAAATTGCAGTCTCTAATGCCTTAATTACTGTAGAGAGCAAACTGGAAAAATCCGGAATCAGTATGCTTAAAAAAGAATATCCAGTTTTATGGAGTACAAACGATTCTGTTGCAAAAAAGATCGTAGGTAAAAACATTAAAGCCAAAATAATTATTGAAGAAAACGTTGCGGAATATTATTTAAGTTACAGAGCCGGCGGCTTAATCACATTGCTTTTATTGATGGGAATATTGGGTTGGTACATTTCCCGCAATTTAAAATACCTCAACAGTAATGCACATGCCGAAAACCTGTCTCAGCTTAACTTCAAATACATCAATAGAGGTGTTGTTATTCCGGTTGCTGTCATTGGTCTTAACATTGCTGTAGTTAGCAATTTATATGCTCCGGCCCTATTTATTGAATCGATTCAGCTGGTTCTTCTGGGATTACTTACAGTACTTTTTAAAAATAAATGGTCGGCCGTTGCCATTCGCAACTGGTTACTTCTTTTGGTATTGTTTTTTATGCTGTGTTTCTTAGACTTGTTTATCCCTGTTGGTTTTATGCAGCGTTGTGCCTTTATTGTAATCAACCTCTTCGGAATCCGCTATGGTTTCGTGCAGATCAAAACCTTAAAAGATCAGTTGTACATCAAAGGCTTTTTTAAATGGGCCACCATCATTTTTATTGGTCTGAATGCTTTATCCATTTTCGATAATGTTCTCGGAAGAGTTTCACTTGCCAATATGTTAAGTCTTACTGCTTTTATATCGCTAACGCAGATCGTGGCACTGAGTGTACTTTTAAAAATTGTACTCGAAATTATTCTTTTACAAATTTACACGACCCGCATTAAACGCGGTATCGAGAAAATCTTTGACCATGAAAGCTTATCTGATACACTAAAAAGACCATTCATCATTGTCATCAGTTATATGTGGATTGTCGTCATTGCAGCCAATTTAAACATTTGGGAATCACTGCGCACCGGTTTGGGTTCGCTACTAAGTCATCCAAATACGATTGGAAGTATCACTTTTACGCTGGGCAATATTGTCTTATTTTTTATCATCATCTGGGTTGCGCATTTATTACAAAACTATGTGGCTTATTTCTTTGGAGAAATTGACGATGAAAACGAAGAAACGATCAATAAAAGACAGCATTCTAAACTACTCATCACAAGGCTTGTGGTTTTAATAAGTGGTTATCTTTTGGCTGTAGCTGCTTCGGGAATGCCTCTGGACAAACTGAGCATTCTACTGGGAGCCTTGGGTGTTGGTGTGGGTCTTGGACTTCAGAATGTCGTTAATAATTTCGTCTCAGGTATCATCCTGATTTTTGACAAACCCATTCAGATTGGAGATGTCATCGACATTAGTTCTGAATCTGGCCGGGTAAAATCGATGGGATTGCGTACCACCAAAATCAACTCTTCAAACGGTGCCGAAATCATTATTCCGAACGGTAATTTGTTATCCCAAAATATTACGAACTGGACCTATACCGACAATTTTAAACTCGTTGAAATAACAGCCGAAGTAACTGGTGATGTTATGCCGGAAGCAATCAATGCGATTATTCTGGAATCGCTCGAAAGTATGGCATTGGTCAATACGACAAAAGTTCCGCAAATTTATTACAGCGCCATTTCTGATGGAAAATTCAAACTGCAAATAAAATTCTGGTGTAGCATTTACCGTACTGAAGAAACGATCAGCAATGCAAGACAGGTTCTTTTCAGTAATTTTAAAGAAAAAGGTTTAACGCTGTCTACCTAAACATACTCCTACTTTTCGAATTCAAAGGAATAAAAAAAACGGAAATGACTTTCTTAAAAGTTATTTCCGTTTTTTTATTTAATCTTCTAATGAACTCATTTACCTCTTTACATATTTATTCAGGATGTAATGTGTTACAGGTCGTAACGGACTATTATTTTCCGGATGTCTGCCGTGTGCATCAAAAAATTCAACTCCATTTGCCGTCTTAGCATACCATATAATCGCTACTCCGTTTTTATCAAAATAAGTGGTCGTATCACAAACCTTAATCTTTTTAAGATTGACAAGCGTTGGGTCTATTATTTCAATATTTGCAGATTTAGCCAGCCCTTGTATCTTTAAATCACAATCTACCATCTCATAATGGTCGCCCGACCATTGCATGCATTCCTTATCCTGAAAAGCATAATAAGTACTTATACTTATTAAACACAGGAAACTAACAATTCCCATAATAACAAGTTGTCTTCTTGTCGGAAATTTAGAGTTAGGATTAGGGACAGGATTAGAGTCAGAATCAGGACTTTTTTCAACATTTACATTTACAAATGAATTGATTTGTGGTTTTATGACTTCAATACCATTTATTTCCTCTGTCCCGTTTACTTTTTCTCTTTCTTTTCTATCCAGAAATGTTTCCAGAATTCCAGAACCCTCACTTTGTTCCTTTTGTGGATTCAATACTTCTAACTTGTCCTCATCTTCAAGTTGAACCTCATCTTCAAATAATTCCTGAATTCTAAATTTATTAAAAGGTCTTGCCTTGAAATCTACCAGGATTGCAGCCATATTTACCGCATCAACAATTGCAGGATCTGATCCTCCTTTAAAAAATTTTTCGATAGGTCTGAATTTATCGATTTGCTCCTCAAACTTGTTCTTTTTATTCACATCAAAAGCCAGTCCTAACAAAGAACTAAAAACATTTAAATCGTCCTGATTTCTATTTTGCTGCTGAAATAACTCCCAACATAAATTGCGGAGTTTTGCTCTGGTAGGACTATTCAAATAAACAAAATGATCGTTGTTTTTTTCTATCTCATATTTCTTCTTAACCGCTTTTTTGTAATCTTCAAAAGTATTGTTTGGCATGATATCTTAGGATTTTTAAGGATTTGTCAATTGGATTTTCAAGGACTTTTACGGAATTATAAGGACTTCAAAAAATACATCGGAATTCCCGGAATTCCTTATCAATACAGGCTTACAAGCGTCGTTACTTTGCCTTCAGAATCAGTTAACGTTTTGATCTGCAGGTCAAAAACAAATGTACAAAACTAGTTCAATTAAAAAGTGCGGAAAACCGTAAAACGGAGTTTATCCGGGAAGTATAAATGAAAATTTTACGGCCTACGCACTTCACTTCCCAACAAAATTGGCATCGCCATAACAAGATTCAGAAAAGTTCTGAACGGGCATGCCGCATATAATTTTTAAATCCAAAAACCATGAAAAATTTATATTTGATGGGAGCAATTGTGCTTCTTAGTGCCTCTTTATACTCTTGCACCGCTGACGAATACGATACAGCAAAAACAAATGACAAACCTGCAGTACCTGCATATGCTGACGGTCCCGGAGATCAACCCATAACAGTTCCGCCACCACCACCACCAACAAAATAATGGCAAATTAGATTATTACATTTACAATTAATTACTATTTTTAGGGGAAAGTAACTTTTATGGTACGATCCCCTTTTTTTTATTTTTTATTTTTCCTGCTGCTTCTTTCCTGCAAAGAAAAAACCGTCGATACTATTGATACTACCTCAACTAAAAAAGAGGCAAGAGGGTATCTCAGTAAAGGGATGGAAAATTTTCAGAATAAAAATTTTAACACTGCATTCTACCAATATAATAAAGCAAAAATAGCCTGCGAAACCTTAAAAGACAGTGCCAATATTGTATACAGCCTGATTCAGATGGCTAATATACAGCAGATCAACGGAGATTATTACGGCAGCAAAGAAACCCTAACTGAAGCACTGCCCTATCTCAAAAAGAAAGATGTGTATAGTGCTGCCATTAATAATTCATTTGGCATTGCTGACAAAGAACTCTCTATCTATAATGACGCTATTTTCTTCTATAAAGAAGCTTTAAAAGACTGTACCGATGATGCATCCAGACAATCTCCCTTAAATAACATTGCCGTTGTTTACATTCAGCAGAAAAAATATACTGAAGCGATCAACATCTTAAACACCATATTGGATAAAAAACTCTTAGATAAGGAACCTCCTAAAAAAGCAAGGGTTTTAGACAATCTGGGCTATGCCTATTTTAAAATGGGTGAGACAGAAAAGGGATACTCCCTGATGAACGAAGGGCATAAAATGAGAACTCAGAGTGAAGATTTCTATGGAAGTATCGAGAGTAATTTACATTTAGCCGAATTTTATTCCAAATCAAATTCCCAAAAATCTAACCAATATGCTCAGGCAGCCTATCAGCTTGCAACACATTTCAATAGTGTTGATGAACGCTTAAGGGCTTTGTCCTTTTTAATGTCTAATGATTCCGGAACTAAAAACGTACAGTATGCCCAAAAGTTCATTTTCCTGAACGACAGTATTATTAAAATCCGAAACAATTTTAAAAATAAATTTGCTAAAATTAAGTACGATTCTAAAAAAGAGAAAGATGAGAATCAGAAACTTCGTTTAGAAAGAGCCGAGAACTTGCTTTCAATTCAGGAAGCCAAATACCAAAGGGCGTTTTTTATAATCGGAATAGCTGCTTTGTGTCTTTTACTATTGTATTTGAGAAAATTTTATCAAAACCGAAACCGAATCGAAAAATTAACAGCGGCATACGATACCGAAACCCGGATTGCCAAAGACATTCATGACGAATTGGCAAATGATGTTTTTAATACCATCACCTTTACACAAACACAACCGCTGGAAAGTACCCATATAAAAGACAATTTAATTCAGAAACTGGATCAGATCTACAATCGGGTTCGTGGAATTTCAAGAGAAAACAATGAAATTGATACGAAATCCAATTATGCGGTTAACTTAAAAGAAATGCTTTCGACTTATAACAGTCCTACTACAAACGTCAGTATTAATACTATTGAAAAAGTAAGCTGGGACGCCGTTGACGATGTTAAAAAGGTTGCTATACATCGGGTGTTACAGGAATTAATGGTCAATATGAAGAAACACAGTCAGGCATCGGTAGTCGTTTTAAAATTTGAAAATACCGCCAACAAGATACTTATCAACTACACCGATAACGGCAAAGGCTGTGAAAAAGATAAAATAATCAAAAATGGCCTTCAAAATATGGAAAACCGTATTCTGGCCACAAAAGGAACTATTACTTTTGACACTGAACCCCACAAAGGTTTTAAAGTAAAAATAACACTGCCTAAATAAATAACTTATGTTTAAAAAAGTACTAGTTGCCGAAGATCTTGATACTATGAATTTAGGAATTGAACAAGTCCTGAAGGATTTAAATATCAGCCATTTTCAACAATCAAAATATTGTGATGAAGCCTTTCTCAAAATACGGAGAGCAATTCAGGATGATGAGCCTTATGACTTATTAATTAGCGATCTTTCCTTCAAGACTGATCATCGCGAAGTAAAAATTGCTAACGGAGACGAACTGGTTCAAAAAGTACGTGAATTACAGCCCAATATTAAAATCATTGCTTATTCGGTCGAAGATAAAAGTTATCGCATCAAATCACTTTTTGAAGATGCAAAAGTGGATGCTTTTGTATTAAAAGGTCTCAATAGCATCCAAGAACTGAAAAAAGCGATTCATCTTATTTTTACTTCAGATCAAAAATTTATTTCGCCTGAGGTTGCTTCTGCACTTCAGGAAAAAAATAATTTTGAAATCGATGATTTAGACATACTCATTCTAAAACATTTATCGCTCGGAACTCTTCAGGATGATATCATAGAAACGTTTAAAGAGATGGGAATAAAACCCAATAGTAAAAGCGCCATCGAAAAAAGAATTTCGAAACTGAAAGATTTTTTCAAAGCCAATAATACCATTCATTTGGTTACCATTACCAAAGACATGGGAATTATTTAAGATCCCTGATTTTTAATCCTACCTATTCAAAGCTCCTTCGGGAGCTTTTTTTATGGTCCAATTTTAAATTTTCCAGATTATGGATTTCCGTAAAATACTGGTTCTTAATGAACCTACATTTGATAAAAATAAAAGAATGATTCGTTCAGATCAGCTATTATTAGAATTACCCTAACGCAAATAATAATTTAAAAAAAACCAATTATGATAAACGATTTAAAAAAATTCTTAAACGAAGAACAAGACCCAAAAGCAGTTGAAAAACTATTAACCAAAGTCAATGGATTACTCACCTCAGGTGAACATGTAGAATACATAGCAGTACAAAAAAAACCGGCCTTAAATTTATCTCCTGACTGTATTGCCTTAACTAATAAAAGAATAATCTTCTGTAGGCCGAAAAATTTAGGTTTGTCAATGGATTTTCAGGATTATGCCTGGAAAGATATTTTAGATTGTCACATGAAGGAAGGAATTATGGGTGCAACTTTTACTATGAAGACGACCACAGGAAAAATGAACATGCTTGATTATTTGCCAAAGTCACAGGCTAGAAAATTGTATCAATTTGCTCAGGAAAAAGAAGAAGAAATGATTGTTTACAGACGCGAACGCGATCTTGAAAACAAGAGAGCAATTGCTGGAGGAGGAATAACTGTAAATACCGGGACATCAGTTCCTCAAAGTACAGAGCAAAAAGAAGATCCTATTGAAACACTTAACAAACTCAAAAAATTACTGGAAGGCGAAATCATTTCGCAAATAGAATTTGACTCAAAAAAAACAGAAATATTATCTAAAATGTAAATTATGAAAAGTAAACTAACTGCAACAATTTTAACTTTCTTTCTTGGAGGACTTGGAATTCACAAATTCTATTTAGGAAAATCAACACAAGGAATAATGTATATTTTATTTTGCTGGACATTAATCCCCTCGATACTAGCTTTCTTTGAATTTTTCGGATTGTTATTTATGTCCGATCATTCCTTTAATGTGAAGTACAATAATGGATTCTAGCTTTTAAACACATTAAAAAAATATGCTTAATAATTATAGAATCTTCTATAAAATCTCATTTCTACTTCTAACATTAGGAATGTGCTCATGCCATAAAAAATTACCTCCTCAAAAAATAAACACTTTTTATCAGGAGGTAATTACTCCGGCAGATCGCCAGACTATTAATCCCGAAGAAGCCAAAACCTACCACATAGACACTGAATATCAATATAAATACCGCACAGGCACTTCAGGGAATTATGAATACAACTATAACGTAAAAGGGGTTGATATCAAAGGAGATTCGGTTTTTGGAAACATCAATGTAAAAGGAAAATATGGCGCAGGAATCTTAATGTTTGATACCATTCCTGATCTCGAAATTAAAACAGAATGGATAGAACATGGAAAACTAAATGCCACAGATTTAAAAGGGAATACTTATCAACTAGTCGTTCAGTAGCCAATTTCCCAAAAACCTATTCTTATGAAATACACTTTACTTTTTATATTTTTAACCTCTTTTCATCCTTTTGAAGCGAAAGTATTTATCTGTGGCCCAACAGGTGCCAAAAAATACCATTACAAGGAAAATTGTCGTGGTCTGAGCTCCTGTCGTAGTGAAATTTCCAAAGTGTCTGTTAAACGTGCACAGGGCCTTGGACTCACCCTTTGCGGTTGGGAAGACTGACCTTATCAAAGCGATAGAAATTCTTTTAAACATTTGATAATAATCACTTTACATTTAATTCACATTAGTTTTATTAATTTGAATAAAACTAAACGTTATGAAATTCTTTAATCTAAATTTTCTAGTTTCATTCAAAGAATGGCTTTTTTTAAGAGCAATGCAATCTTCTTTCCTTCATTAACAAATTACAATTTTAAAAAGGAAAGTACAATTGAATGAATAAAGTTGAGACCTCATTTTTGCATAAAAACCAATTTGGAGATGATTTCTTGTGGGGTGTTTCAACCGCCGCTTTCCAAATTGAAGGCGCACATGATACCGACGGAAAAGGTCCTTCTATTTGGGATGTTTTTACTTCTCAGAAAGGAAAAATAAAGAACGGACATCATGCTTCAAATGCTTGCGATTTTTATAATTCGTACCAAAACGATATCGATTTAATTCGTGAGCTGAATATTCCGAACTTTCGATTTTCGATCAGCTGGCCCCGAATCATGCCTACCGGGGTTCCTCCAATTAATCAGGCCGGAATAGCCTATTACAACAAAATCATTGACGCTCTGCTCTCGTCCGGAATTGAACCGTGGATTACACTTTACCACTGGGATCTTCCACATGATTTAGAGCTAAAAGGAGGCTGGACCAATCGCGAATCGGTTAACTGGTTTTCGGCCTACGTTGAAATCTGTGTCCAAAGTTTTGGTGACCGGGTTAAAAACTGGATGGTAATCAATGAACCCTCCGTTTTTACAGGTGCGGGGTATTTTCTGGGCATTCATGCTCCAGGAAAAAAAGGCATTACCAACTACCTAAAAGCTATGCACCATGTCACTTTAGCTACCGCAGCAGGTGCCAAAATAATACGAAATCGTATACCGGACGCTCATATTGGAACAACTTTCTCCTGTACACATATTGAACCCGCAACTCAGTCTTCTAAAGACATCGAAGCAGCGAAACGGGTAGACACTTTATTAAACAGAACTTTTATCGAACCCATTTTAGGAATGGGTTATCCCCAAGGCGATTTACCGGTATTAAAGAAACTTAATGCTTATATTGTAGAAGATGATCTCAATAATTTGTCTTTTGACTTTGATTTTATTGGTCTGCAATGTTACACCCGCGAAGTTGTAAAATCATCTTTACTTATTCCGTATATCGGTGCCGAACTAATCAGTGCCGAAAAAAGAAATGTCATTTCAACCGATATGGGATGGGAAGTTTACCCTCCTGCTCTTTATGAAGTACTTAAAAAATTTAATGCCTACAATGGTATCAAAAAGATTATTATTACCGAAAATGGCGCCGCTTTTCCCGATACTCTAAAAAATGGAAAAGTATATGATATTAAGCGCACGCACTACATTCAGGACCATTTGGAGCAAATTCTGAAAGCTAAAAAAGAAGGTCTAAATGTTGACGGTTATTTTGTTTGGACACTTACTGACAATTTTGAATGGGCCGAAGGTTACAACGCCCGTTTTGGATTGATACACGTAGATTTCGACACCCAACAAAGAACCATCAAGCATTCGGGATTGTGGTTCAAAGATTTTTTGTCTTAAGATAAACGCTGAATAAAATAATTTTGCTCCACTTCCATTGACGAAATCAGAACAAATTTTATTGGCTTAAAAAGTAAAAAATACGACACCGAAATCTTATAAAATTCCTGTGTTAAAAAGCAAAAAAAACACCAAAAACCCTTGATTTCATTAGGTTTACTGGTGTTTTTTTCTTATCTTTATAGTATAAATAACAGCCAATATATGCCGAAAAACACACTCTTTACACGCCTGAATTTTGTTTCAAAAAATGATTCATTTTACTTCTTCCTGCATTTTATTTTTCAAAATGCTTCTCTGTTTTATTTCAAAACTATTCCGTTTGGTCTTTTTTGCGCACAAAGTATAAACGTGCAGAAGACACAAAAGCGACCGCCCCGACTGTAGCTGTAATTATTTTTCGTGGATAGATTTTCTTAACTATTTTTCTTGAGAGTACGTACTTAAAATTATAGAAACGATTTCCTTTTTCAGAATAACTTTCCACGAGATTGCCTTCTTCGAGGTTACCTTCTTCGATGATCTCGACCTCAGCAGCTGCATTAATTTCGACAACACTTATCATGTGTTTGACCTCATTAATTCGACACTTTTCATTGTACTTTTTAAAAGGGCGTGGTTGAAAGTCTACCATAATTGCTGCCAGATTTATGGCATCAATATTTGATGGATCAGTCTCTCCTTTAAAAAAAGTTTCGATCGGTCTGAACTTATCTTTTTGTTCATTAAACTTATTTTTTCGTGTATGATCAAAATCTAAACACAATAAATTTCTGAAAACATTTAAGTCGTCCTGAGTCGGGTTATTTTCAAAAATAATCCAACACAAGTCACGGAGCTTTGCGCGCGAAGGGTTGTACAAATAATCAAAGTATTCACCTTCTTTCTCGATCTCGTATTTGCTCTTAATCGCTTTTTTGTATTCTTCTAATGTCTGGCTATGCATGGTATTTTTTTGGGAATTTTCGGGAATTGTTGGGAATCTCAGGAAAACGAGGGAATTCTGGGAATCCCCTACCATTAAAGGCTTTAAAGTGTCTTTTCTTTGCCATAGAAATTAGTTCAAGTTTTATCTGCAGATTAAAACAAAAATATAAAACTAGTTCAAATTAACAGTGTAAAAAAAACCGTAAGACCGATTTTATTCGGGAAGTATAAATAACGTCTTACAGTTCTACACATTGTACTTCCCAAAAAACCAAAATTGGTATTGCCCTAACCAACCTCCGGACTATTTCCGGTCAGCAATACCCATGTCTAATTTCTAAATCTAAATAATATGAAAAAGCTAATAATTTTTATCGCTTTCACGATACTATTCACCATGTTCTCCTGTACACCTGATGAATATGAAACTCCAACCAAACAGGAAACAAAGAAATCTATTGATCCTGCAAAACCAACTTTTGCTGATGGTCCTGGTGATGACAAAAATCAACCACCACCTCCACCAGAAATTTAATAAATATATCTTTGTAGTATCTAATTAATTACTATTTTCGGGGAAAGTAAACTTATATGTTACGGTCCCCGTTTTTTTATTTTATTATCTTTTTTTTACTGTTTTCCTGTACAGAAAAAAAACTATTAATATCAACATAGAATCTAAACGCAAAGAGGCACTTAGCATAAGAAATAAAGCAATTCAAAATTTTAATAACCAAAATTTTAATACTGCTTTTGACCAATTTAACAAATCAAAACTACTTTATGAAAATTTAAAAGACAGTGCCAATATTGGATACATACTTATTCAAATGGCGGCAATTCAGCAAGTAAATGGAGACTACTATGGTAGTAAGGAAACAGTAACCGATGCATTACCATATGTTAAAAAAAAGAGTCTCTACGTCGCTGCCATAAACAATACACTAGGTATTGCAGATAAAGAACTCTCTCTTTATGATGACGCCATTCTTTACTACGAAGAGGCAGCTAAAGACTATAAAGACCCCGTTGAAAAACAAGCTCCTTTAAATAATATTGCATCCATCTATATCCAGCAAAAAAAATACGATAAAGCAATCAATCTTTTAGAATCATTTTTAAGAAAAAAATTATTAAACGAAAAAGCTCAACCAACGAAGAAGCCCTTAATTTTGGATAACTTAGGTTATGCATATTTCAAAAAAGGAATAAATGAAAAAGGATTTCGTTTAATGAGCGAAGCTCTTCAAATAAGAAATGAAATTAATGATACTTATGGAAGCATCGAAAGTTACCTGCACCTTGCCATTTACTACTCTAAAAAAGACAATCAAAAATCTAACAAAAATGCCCTTGAAGCATATAATATAGCTACAAACCTAAATAGTATTGACGAAAGATTAGAAGCACTTCAAATTTTAATCTCAAATGATCACAGTCCACAAACCAGCAAATATGTACAAAGATATTTTAAACTAAACGACAGTATCATTAAGGTTCGAAACAACTTTAAAAATAAGTTTGCCAAAATTAAATACGATGCTAAAGTAGAAAAGGATGAAAATGCTAAACTTCGTTTAGAAAAAGCCGAAACTCAATTGTCTCTCCAGAGAGCTAAATATCTCAAAATTGTATCTGCAATTATTTTCTTTTTCTTAATCGTTCTAATTGTAATTGTAGTGCGTTACTATAAAAACAAGAACAAAGCAATCGAATTTAAAACTTCGTATATGACCGAAGCCCGCATCGCAAAAAAAATTCATGATGAGCTGGCAAACGATGTTTATAATGTCATTGCTTTTGCAGAGTCACAGCCTTTATCTAAAGAAAACACCAGAGAAAATCTACTCCAAAAACTAGATGATATTTACAGCCGTGTAAGAGGAATTTCCAGAGAAAACAACAAGATTGAGACTGGTGCAGATTTCACTTACAGCATTAAAGAAATGCTTTCGACTTACAAAACCAACGAAAGAAACATTATTGTCACCAATTTAGAAAGCATTAACTGGGAAACGATTAACGATACTAAAAAGATCACCATTAGCCGAATTTTACAGGAATTAATGGTGAATATGAGAAAACACAGCAACGCCACTATTGTTGGGATAAAATTTGAAAATAACGAGAAATCAATCGCTATAAACTATACCGACAACGGTAAAGGTTTTGAAAAGGCCACTATTGCAAAAAATGGTCTGCAAAACATGGAACAACGCATCCAGGCCGTTAAAGGAACTATTACTTTTGATACAGCACCGGATAAAGGATTTAAAGCGAACCTATCTATACCTAAATAAATTCAACATTATAATTTGACTATCTAATAACTTGCATATACAAAAAAAGCCTTTCAAGATTACTCTCAAAAGGCTCTTTCCCTTCAAAAAACAGGTTGTAAAAAACTAATCCTGTGTACTATTTCGTTTTTTAAGGCAAATAAACTTTAGTTTAAATTAGATACAATGTCTTTCTCTAAAATTTCAACGGCTTCTTTCCAGTTGTTTACCCTTAAATGGTGCGTAAGATTAACGTTATGAAATGCGGTAAACATAATTGGTTTTCCCATGCAATGATCTAAATTTTTTCTGTGATCATCAATCATATAATCGGTATTGATAATTCGTTTGCTGCCGCATAAAATGATGTTTTCCCATGTGATAAAAGGAAAATGCTCTGCCAACCAGGCTACTTTCTCAGCCAGTGATACCGGAAACTCTGTTGCAGCAGAAACAATAAATATTTCAAAATTTTCCTGTAATCGGCGTAAACTTTCGACTGCGTCGGGTATTACCGGCAGATTTCTGAAAAAATTATCTGCATTCAAAACTTTACGCAAAAGCACCCTGTCACTAAAAGCTTCTTCTTCGCTTAATCCCTGAATACTTTCTTTTGAAAGTGAGGTTCCGCTCTCTTCGTTATACTGTTTTATTAATTGTGCTTCAATGTCGGCAAGTACACCGTCCATATCGATGGCAATAGTTTTCTTTTTCATTTCGATTAATTTTGCAACAAATTTACGCAAATATTGCAAAGTATTGCAATTTTAACTTATTTTTGCAATATAAATTTGCAAGACATGAAAAAAGAGGAACGTCAAAAAGTAATTTTAGAATACCTGTCAAAAGAACATCGACTTACTTTACAAGAACTTAGCGTCTATTTAAATGTTTCTGAAGACACGATAAGACGGGATGTAAAAGAACTTTCAGATCAGGGATTGTTAAAGGCTGTCCGCGGTGGTGCGGTTGCCCCGTCTCCGATTCCGCTTCATTTTAGAAATAGAGAGAAACATGACCTTGAAAACAAAAAAATAATAGCCGAAAAAGCAATCTCTTATCTAAAAGACGGGCAGGTTGTTTTTATCGATGGTGGAACCACTTCATTAGCTTTAGTAGCCAGTTTCCCTTATGATTTGAAAATAACGGTTATTACAAACAGTTTTCCTGTAGCGGCCCTAATCGAAGATTTGCCCAATATCGAATTGATTTTTGCAGGGGGAAGAATGTGCAAAACTTCTTTCGCGACTGCAAGTATAGAAACCATAGATTTTTTCAGAAACTTCAGAGCTAACATTTGTATTCTCGGACTTTGCAGCATTCATCACGAACGTGGTGTTACAGGGATTTTACACGATGATTCTCAGATAAAAAGAAACATGATTCAGCACTCCGATTTTGTTATTGCTCTGGGCTCTATCGAAAAAGTAGGCACTGCTGAATCCTATTTTGTTTGTCCGATTAAAGATATAGACGTACTGGTGACCAATATTGATCCGAAGGATGAAACCTTAAAACCTTATCAAAATGCAGGAGTGACACTTGTTTAATTTTTGTGATGATAAAGAATGCATTTTATCGTATTAATAAACTGATCCCATCTTTTACTATGATATATTTTAACTTAAAGAAAAATAACAAGGAATGTCAAGTACATCTTCACTAGAACGTTCTTTGTTATAGCAAAATATCAAATAACCTAAACAGTCGAAAAAAAAGTCTTTAAAATTTAATTTTTAAAGACTTCTAGTTTTTAATTACTTTTTCTCAAGAACATTTAACCTATAATTTTGTTCTTCTACTATTTTAATTAAATAGTCAACATTTTTTTGCTGCTCAATTGCATGTAAGGTTAATTCTTCTATTTTTTTAAGCAAACTCAAATTCATCTCTGCTAACATTAATCCATTTTTCTCTATTTCCTGAGCTGAAGGTATTTCTGGTAAATGATTATTTAGTTTAATATATTTTTCGACTTCTCGTAATGATTTTAATTTATAATCATTGGCAAAAACATAATCCGGAACTCCTCCTGCGTTAACCGTTACTTTTACTTCCCGAGCATGAATATCTCCGGCAACCGTAAGTTTTGAATCTGGATTTTTCGTACCTATACCAACATTTTTACTATAATCAATACGCATCACTTCTGTGGCATCGGCTCCCCCAATCATAAAAATTGTAGAGGCTGCTCCTCCGGTATTCGGTCCTATTTTAATATCTCCACCATTACCCCCCATAATGTCGTTTACATAGAGATTTGATCTCACCATTACTTTACCATTAACATCTAAAAGAGTTAAGCTATTTGGTTGATCTGTTCCAATACCTAATTTACCTAAAACGTAACTTGTCCCACTACCCCCAATTTTTAAATTTCCAGAAGATTCTACATCGCTTTTGGAGTCTAAAAGATAACGCCAGCTTTCCCATGTATTTTGCTGAAAAAATGCACTCCTGTATAATATTCTGCCCCCATTCCATGTATTGTCAAAATAAAGTTGTGAATCTAAATGACCTCCTCTACCATTTATCTCTAGCAGAGAGCCCCAGCTAGAGGGTGCACCTGCCCCTTCATAATTATCCCAAAGTCTTATAGACATTGGTTCTACACCAGCTCTGGGTGCACTATTAAAATCTTTTTGACTCTGGCTCCAGTTTAAACTTTTAGTCCCCAAATTACCATCAAAAGTTTGACTGTACGAAAACGAACAAAGTAGTACAATAAATGAACATAGCTTTTTCTTCATGTGTTTTGTTTTGTTTATTCTGACAAATTTAGATAATCTTAAAAAAAGACTCCTAAAATGCTCTTATTTTTTCTAGCACGGTAATATTTTATTTCTATGTCCTACTATAAAATTTTCCTTACTATTTTTTATAACTTTACATCTATCAATAAATTAATCCTAAAAATCCATTTACTATTTGAAAATTAAACATCCGTAAAATGCAATTCCAATATTTTTTGCCATCAGAAATTCTGAAGCCTTATATCAAACATTACTATATTTTTGAATCAGATTCGGATAAGGAGTTTGAAGATACGGTATTTCCCAGTGGCGAAATGGAAATTATTTTCAATCTTGGTGATGGCATTTGGGAATCATTGGTTGACCAGACTTTCTACAAAACTCCAAAAATTGAATTATGGGGACAGATCACTAAACCTCTTGCCATAAAATCAAAAGGCAAACATACGATGTTGGGAATTCGGTTTTATACGCACACGGCAGCTTATTTTTTTAAGGACGAAATCGGAATATTCAACAATCAGATTTTCGATCTCGAGGATATAATTGGTAATCCAATAAAACATTTGCACGATCAGTTACTAGAAACTTCTGATATTAAAAAAAGGATCGAACTGATCGAAACCTTCCTGATACAAAAAATTATAACAAACGATAAAATATCGGATAAGATCGAAAAAGTAGCTCACATCTTATCCAGTTTACTCAACGACCCGACCGAAAGCAATATCAACAGTATTTCAGTAAAATATGGTATAACACCCCGTTATCTTCATAAACTAGTCTTTCAGCATACGGGACTCGCTCCAAAAGCATTTAATAAAATCAAACGTTTCCAACACAGTCTTAAGCTCATTAACACTACCGAATATCCCTTTACTTCTATTGCTTATGATTCTGGCTATTTTGATCAATCCCATTTTATAAGGGATTTTAAATCCTTTACGGGAACTACGCCAACTTCCTATTTAGAGAATCAGTCTCCTATCAATCAATTAATTATCTAAAAAGAATATTCTGCATTACAAAATTAATTCTTAGTACCTTAGAAACTAAGCCCCTTCATTTAAAATTCAGTTCCGATTTGTACAATTCAGACGTTTTTACCCTGACTATCTTTGACAAAAATAATAGTCAATCTAAAAACTTTATACTATGAATTCTTTTAATACGACATCAGAATTGAATCCAAAATCAACCTTTTTCTTAGTTGGTTTTTACAACCTCTTTTTTAATCGAAATCTCATTTATCTGACATTCAAATTCATTGCAATTGTCCTGTTGCTTTCCGGCTGTAATTCATCTTCCAAAAATAAAACAGCAGATTTAAGCGAAGCAAAAAAAGCAATACAGGAAAGCAATGCCATTTATTTTGATTCTTTTAAAAACAATGATCCATCCCTATTCATAGACCGCTATGCTGAAGATGCTTCTATCTTACTCCCAAACGCACCACAAATCTATGGAAAAGAAGGTGCGGCCAAATTTTTCAGAAAAGCTTATGATGAATATGGCTTAAGAGGTGGGAAATTTATCACCACAGCAGTATACGGTGACGGCATAGAGTATGTGACCGAAGAAGGCTTGTGGCAATCCTTAAACTCCAAAGGTGAATTAATGGATGATGGGAAATTTTTGGTTCTCTGGAAGAAAACTTCAAAAGGCTGGAAAATGTTCAGAGATTCTTTTAGCAGTAATCGAGAAGCTAAACAATTGAAATAATCTCTTTTACATTCTTTTCACCCGCAATTAAAAAAGCCTTTCAAGTATAAAATCTTGAAAGGCTTTTGTCTACAAATTAAAAAGCAATATTATTTCCAACCGCCACCTAAGTCTCTGTAAACATGGACTGCAGCATTCAATTGTTCTTTTTTAGTATCTACCAATTCCAATTTTGCTTCTAATGCATCTCGTTGTGTCATTAAAACCTCAAAATAATCTACTCTGGCCGATTTAAACAAATCATTAGAAACATCTATTGAAGTGTTCAGAGCATCTACCTGTTGCGATTTAAGATCATACCCTTTTTGTAAGTTTTCAATCTTCGAAAGTTGATTAGAAACTTCTAAATAAGCATTCAAAATGGTACGATCGTAATTGTACAAAGCCTGAAGCTGTCTTGCATTTGCGCTGGCGAATTCTGCTTTAATCGCATTTCTGTTGATCAGCGGTGCGGCCAGATCTCCTGCTAATGAATACAGAAGTGACTCCGGAAATGTTAACAGATAAGAAGGTTTAAACGCCTGCACTCCTATTGCAGCTGAAATGTCTAATGAAGGATAGAATTCTGCACGTGCCACTTTTACATCTAATTTTGAAGCGACTAATTCTAATTCTGCCTGTTTCACATCAGGACGATTTGCCAGTAATTGAGACGGAATTCCTGAAGTCACAACAGCCGGTAATAAGCTCAGGAAGTTGTTTGTATTGGTTCTTTTGATTTCCTGTGGATATCTTCCCAATAAAAAGTTGATTTTATTCTCCGTTTCTTTTATTTGCTGAAGAATTCCAAATTCCATACTTTTTGAAGTTAAAACCTCAGCTTCAAACTTCTTCACGCCCAGTTCGGTCGCTCTTGCTGCCTGCTTCTGAATTTTTACAATTTCCAAAGCATTCGTCTGCAATTTGATGGTTTGTTTTACAATGTCCAATTGGGTATCTAAAGCCAGTAACTCATAATAAGAATCGGCTACTTCGGCAATAAGATTCGTAATTACAAAGTTCTTCCCTTCAACTGTTGCTAAATATCGGTTTAAAGCTGCTTTTTTAGAATTGCGCAGTTTTTTCCAGATATCAACTTCCCAGTTTGCATAGGCCGAAATAGTAAAATCTCCCAATGGATCTGGGGTCTTTACCCCCGGTTTGATGTCTGTATTGGCATCACCCGCACCCTGACTGGTATAGCGGCCCACTTTCTCTACTCCCGCTCCGGCACGAACACCAACAGTTGGCAATAGAAGTCCTTTTTTTACACGAATGTCATTTCTTGCAATCTCAATTTCCTGCAAAGTAATGTTTAATTCCTGATTGTTCTTAAGGGCAACATCAATTAGCTCTACCAGATTCTGATCTTTAAAATAATCTTTCCACGCTAATGTTGCTGTATTGTTGTTTGCATCCTGAATCTGAGTTGTTGTACCAAACGACTCAGGAACTGGTGTGCTTGTTGTTTTAGTCTCAGGAGCAGGGGCTTTACACCCTGCAACCATGAGACATGCACTCAATGCAATACTATATTGATATGATTTGAATTTATACATGATTGTTATCAATTTCTTCTGTTAATGGATTCTCTTCTTCATGTTTCACTAGTTTGTATCTCTCTGCTATTTTTCCAAAGATGTAATACAAACCAGGAATCAAAAACACCCCACAAATCGTTCCGATAAGCATACCTCCTGCTGCTGCAGTACCAATCGTACGGTTACCAATTTTTCCGGGACCGGTAGCAAATGCAAGTGGTAATAAACCTGCAATAAAAGCAAAGGAAGTCATCAAGATTGGACGGAACCTTGCTTTGGCTCCTTCCATTGCAGCTTCCAGAACTGATTTACCTGCAGCATGTCGCTGGATTGCAAACTCTACAATCAACACGGCATTTTTACCCAATAAACCAATAAGCATTACCATGGCTACCTGTGCATAAATGTTGTTCTCTAATCCTGTTAATTTCAGTAAAAAGAAAGCTCCAAAAATACCTGCCGGTAAAGAAAGAATTACAGATAATGGTAAAATAAAACTCTCGTATTGAGCTGCCAGTACCAGATATACGAATCCTAAACAGATCAGGAATACCCAGATTGCCTGATTCCCCTGTGCCACCTCATCAGCAGAAATACCTGCCCAGTCGATGTCGTATCCTCTAGGCAATTTTTTAGCAGCAACTTCCTGAACAACTTTAATTGCCGTACCGGAACTATATCCCGCTGCAGCCGAACCACTAATTTGTGTGGAAGTGTACATATTATGTCTTGTGATTTCAGAAAGTCCGTATACTTTTTCCAATCTCATAAAAGCGGAGTAAGGTACCATTTCATCACGGTTGTTTTTCACATACAGTTTTAAGATATCATCGGGCTGAGCACGATATTCCGGAGAAGCCTGAACAATTACTTTATAGTTAATTCCGAATTTAATAAAACTGATTTCGTAGTTACTTCCCACAAGAGTTGACAAGGTATTCATGGCATTTTCGATGGAAACTCCTTTTTGTTGTGCCAGATCATTGTCGACTTTCATCATGTATTGAGGAAAACTCGAGCTATAGAAACTAAACACGTTAGACAATTCCGGATGTCTGTTCAATTCAGCAACAAAGTCATTATTTACCTTTTCCATTTTTTTGTAATCTCCGGAACCTGTTTTATCCAATAAACGAAGTTCAAATCCTCCGGCAGCACCATATCCAGGTACAGCAGGCGGTTGGAAAAACTCGATATTAGCTCCTGCAATATCTTTACATTTTTCCTCCATTTCATGCATGATCTCCAAAACAGATTCTTTTCGGTCGCTCCAATCCTTAAGGTTAACCAAACAAGTTCCTGAGTTTGCTCCTGTACCTTCAGAAAGAATTTCATAACCTGCCAATGAAGAAACTGATTTTACTCCATCCATTCCTTCAGCAATTTTCTGAACTCGCTCTGCAATATTGTTGGTTCTTTCTAATGAAGAACCCGGAGGTGTCTGAATAACAGCATAGAACATTCCCTGATCCTCATTCGGAATAAATCCGGAAGGAACTGTGCTGCTCACTAACCATGTTCCGGCACAAAATCCTAACAAAGCAATTACAGTAACGGCTCTTCTGTTTACGATCTTACCTAATACATTTTGGTATTTCCCCTGAGCCAGATTAAACTTATTGTTAAAACCATCTATAAAAACATTAACAGGTGTTTTCTTTTTAGGCAGAGCATGATTATTTTTTAACATCATAGCACAAAGTGCCGGTGTCAGGGTTAAAGCCACAATACCCGAAAGTATAATCGCCGTTGCCATAGTAACTGAGAACTGACGGTAAAACACCCCAACAGGACCTGACATAAAAGCCACCGGAATAAATACCGCCGCCATCAGGAATGTAATCGCTATAATTGCCCCTGCAATCTCATGCATCGCTTTTTTCGTTGCTTTCAGAGGCGACAGATGTTCTTCTTCCATTTTGGCGTGAACTGCCTCGATCACAACGATCGCATCATCGACGACGACTCCAATTGCTAATACTAAAGCAAACAAAGTAATTAAGTTCAATGAAATATCTAAGAAAGTCATGAATACAAAGGTTCCAATCAACGATACCGGTACCGCAATTGCCGGAATAACAGTCGAACGCCAGTCTCCCAAGAAAAGAAATACCACTAAACCTACCAAAATAAAAGCTTCTACCAACGTGTGGATTACTTTTTCGATAGAGGCATCCAAAAATTTAGAAACGTCGTATGAAATTTCATAATCCATTCCTTTTGGGAATTTTTGCTTAATTTTTTCCAATTTCGCTTTTACCTCTTCAATAACCTGATTGGCATTACTTCCAAATGACTGTTTCAATACAATAGCCGCAGAAGGCTTACCATTTAGGTTCGAGTAAATATCATACATCGAACTTCCAAATTCAATATTGGCAATATCTTTCAAACGTAAAAGTTCTCCGTTAGCATTGGACTTTACCACAATATTTCCATATTGCTCTTTTGTGGTAAAACGTCCTGAATATTTCAATACATATTCAAATGCCTGAGAACGTTTACCTGAACTTTCTCCTGTTTTACCCGGAGAAGCCTCCAAACTTTGACTTGACAATGCTTCCATTACCTCATCGGCAGAGATTTTATACGCCAGCATACGATCCGGTTTCAGCCAGATACGCATAGCATATTCACGAGTTCCCAAGATATCTCCGGAACCGATACCATTTACCCTTTTCAATTCTGAAAGTACGTTGATATCAGCGTAGTTGTACAAGAACTTCATGTCGGTATTTTTGTCTGTACTGTAAAGGTTCACGTACATCAACATACTTGGTACTTCTCGGGTAATTTTTATACCCTCTCTAATTACCAATGGAGGTAATTTATTGGTAACCGAAGCTACACGGTTCTGAACGTTAACCGCCGCTTGGTTGGGATCTGTTCCTAAGTTAAAAACTACTTTTATAGTCGCCTCACCATCATTTCCGGCATCAGAAGACATGTATTTCATTCCCGGAACTCCATTTAAAGCTCTTTCTAAAGGAATAATAACTGCCTTGATCATCAATTCACCGTTAGATCCGGGATAATCTGCAGTAACATTCACCATTGGTGGTGAGATTGTAGGGAATTGCGTGATAGGTAAATTCAATACCGACAATACTCCTAAAAAGACAATTATAAGCGATATTACTATCGACAGTACAGGTCTTTGAATAAATTTATTAAACATTTTTTATTTTTTTAATGATTAAACCTATTCTGCTTTTAAGCGTAAATTGTTCATTACCGCTTTAGGAGATTGGAATTCATATTTGATTTTGTCGTTCTCTTTTACTTTTTGAACTCCTTCAAGTAAAATTTTATCGGTATCGGCAAGTCCGGTTCTGATCACATACAAATCAGGGATTTCGCCTGTTATTGTGATTTCTCTTGAATTTACTTTATTGTTCTTATCGATCACAAAAACATATTTTTTATCCTGAATTTCGTAAGTCGCTTTTTGAGGAATTACGATGGCATTCTTAAGCGGAACAATCATCTGAACCTGTCCTGTTTCTCCATTTCTAAGCAATTTTCCTGAATTAGGGAAACGTGCTCTGAACGCAATATTTCCGGTTTCATTATTAAACTCGCTTTCGATAACTTCTACATTTCCTTTTTCTTTAAAGGTTTCACCGTTAGCCAAAACCAAACTTACTCTGTTATCAGCACGATCTTTTACATCGGTTTGATATTGCAGATATTCCGGTTCTGAAACATTGAAATAAGCAAACATCTGACTGTTGTCTGAAAGACTCGTCATCAATTCACCTTCATCAATAAGGCTTCCTAATTTTAATGGAATACGATCGATAGTTCCGTCAAACGGAGCTCTGATTTCTGTAAATGACAAATGAAGTTTTGCCAGTGCTACTTCGGCTTTTGCAGATTGCAATTTTGCCTGTGCTACACTTAATTCGTTCTTAGAAACGATATTTTTATCTGCCAGTAATTTGGCATTTTGAAGTTCTATTTCTACTGATTTTTGTTCAGCTTGTGCTTTTAATAATTCTGCCTGATACATATTTGGCATAATTTTAAACAACAGCTGCCCTTTTTTTACAAATTGTCCTTCATCGACAAAGATGTTTTGTAAAAAACCTTTTTCCTGAGCACGGATTTCAATGTTACGTACTGATTTGATTTGTGAAACGTACTGTTTCGTAAACGAAGTGTCTATTTTTACCGGATTGGTAACAACAAATTTTTCTACTTCTTCTTTTTCTTCTTTTTTAGTTGTACAACTAGTTAGGCACACCAGGGCAATTAAGCCTGTGAACAAGATAATTCTTTTCATGATTTTAATGGAAATTAAGCGATTGAGTGCTTGGAATACGGTGATTCCTTTAGATGAAAAAATGCATCAGGTGCCCTTAGTCAGAACTTAACTTTCATATAAGATGAAGTAGCAAAAAATACATCAACAAAATATGCAGATCACAACTTAGGCAACCGATGTATACTGTTGAATCAAATTCTTAGTACTTGTTGAGTAATGTAGAAAGGATTTGAGTTGCCACAGAATGGCAGAAAGATTTTAAAACGATTATAATCGTTTGCAGCAGTCTGACTGGTAGCAAAGGAAAGATACCAACTGTCAAGTAAGCTGTAATTTGTTGTAAACAAATGGTTTGAGAGACCACCTTTAAGATCATCACTTCCAAGGCATTCTTCTTCAGTATCACAGTCAGCGTCTTCTATGATCGAACTGCCCTGATCCTGATTGGTGAATTTCACACGGTGTCTTTTCTCAAGATGGTGAGAATGAGAGTCTTTAGGAGTACCCGCATTAAGATATTGCCCTCCGCCAAGCAGAAGCAAATTCATAAATACTAAAAAGACTATTAACTTTCTCATTTGGGTGCGAAAGTAAGGAAAGTATCGAAAGAAAAAAAGATTTTTTTATAAGCTTTAACATTTAATAAAACACGAAAACGTTTTCAGAGTTTTAATAGGCTGAAATTGTGATAAAAAGATATCCTTTCTTGTCTAAAAATCATAAAAAATAGACTCTGATTCAGAATCAAATTGATAACATTTCAAAAACAAGCAAAAAAACATCAAAATCGCAAACATCTGAGAATGTATATTGTATTTCGAAAAAATACGCTCTCTTTTCTAAAGTAAAATTTCCATTATGGTAAATTCCTGTCCTGCTTTTGCAAAGACCTGCCCCGTATCCTGCATGCCCAATTTCTCGTAAAAAGCTTTTTTGTTAACTCGAGCGTTACACCAAACTTTTTTCAATTTCTTTTCTTTTGCTAGTTGCAAAATATATTTTACAAGCTCAGAACCAATGCCTTTCCCCTGATATACTTCCAGCGTAGCCAGCTTTCTAAACTGCATTTCGCCATCATTGATGAAACAGGAAATAATTGAAACCTGTTTATCCTCCACAAAAACGCCAAAGTGTAATCCTAAAGCATCTTCTTCTAACTGTACAAACTCAAACAGCTGATCGGGCCACATTACTTCATGCCTGATCTGCCAGGTCTCCGAAGCTTCTATTGTTTTGATTTTCATTGTTCTGCCAATTACTCTTTTACACACAAAGATATTTCATAAAAACAAAAAAGGGAATCTAAGTTGATTCCCTTTTTTACTATTCTACTTTTATATAAAATCGCTCTGTATTATTGTCGGTTATTTTTTCAATACCATCATCTCCCTTCTTACCAACATTAATGACATGTAATTCATTTCCATTTATAGTGCAATTCCAAACTGTACCATCAGATAAAATAATGTCCGAAAACAATGCATCTGATTTCTCTTTGTTGTAATACACTAATTTCTCAGACTTAATAAGTTTTTTTTCTTGTGTTTTCGTATTTTTCTCATACGAAAAGATTTCATCATCTTTAATCTCAATTAATTCCTCAAAATCTTTCTGAGAAGCTGCATTGTTTTGACTAGCAGCCCAAACCGGCTTATCTCCAACCATTTTCCAGGTACCAATAGCCTGCTTTAAAAGATGTTCTCTCAGAACTGTTCTTAAGGTATCTACTTTTTTAATCGATTCCTGACCTATTGTATTATCAGGTTTAATTTTTGAGGCAATGTAAAACAAGTCAATTGCTTTCTTATAATCTGCTTTTTCATAGTAATCTAAAGCTAATTCGTATCTGCTTTTCTGAAATGCGATTTTAGGGTTGTTTTGAGCAAAGTTTTTAAAACAGATTAATAAAACAATAAAAAATAGTTTCTTTTTCATTAATAATGTAGGTTTTCATTTTTTTGCAAACCTAGTTTTTTAATCGCAGACTTCCATCTCCTTTTTAACTTTTTTTAATTTAAATATAAGATTTTACCTATAAATCATCAGAGAAGAAATTCAACGACCCTGTCTCTCTTATATTTACTGCTACTTTTTACTATTTTACTCTAATTTAGACTGAAAATAAATTTAAAACCTCCATTGCTTTATCTGTGTCTTTTTTAGCCACGAAGATATGATCATGATAAAAAGCAGCCACAACATTACAGCTAATACCATTCTCAGAAAGTGCTTTCGAAAAAGCCGCCGTTAAACCAACTGCTTCTAAGGAAGAATGCACCGTGAGTGTGATCCAGGACATTAAAACTGAGTAATCCAGCTTTAAGGTATCAGCAATTTCTTTTTTCAAAATCAGAGTAATTGCTTCATTTTCTTTGAACAACATTACAATATCATCCATAGACATGTTCTCGATCTTTTCTACTTTACAGAAAACATAATCTCCTAAATTATGCTGAGGTTTCATGCTTTTTAGCAATTTTTCCAAATCTTTTTCTCCTGACATTTTAAGTTTTTGTTAAATCGGTTATTTTAGTTTCTCCAGCTTTCCCTTTGCTTCCGAAAAGTTTTTATCCAACAGCAGCGCCTTTTCGTAACTGGCAATTGCATTTTTCTTATCACCATTAGCTTCATAAAAATCTCCAAGGGAATCATATAAATTTGCACTTTTAGGATAATTGGCAACATTTAACTTAAACAGATAACCGGCCAAATCCATATCTTTTTTCCTAAAGACTGATAACCATAAGCATTTACGGTATTTTCAGGAACATTAACGGTATAACCCAATTTTTTTGAAACATTCTCGAAGTGTTTTTCAATCTTAGCAAAAACTGCTTTATTAAAATTAAACTGTTCCGTAATGGAAAGTTTCAATTGATTGAACTTAAACAGAAAACGCAGACCATCATAGGTGGCGATCAATGGCACAGATCCGTGATTGTCATCGTTGTAATATTGGTACGCATAATTCAGATTGCTTTTCTTATTGTTCTGCAAAAAATCATTTAAATCTAAAATAGAACGGATATGTTTGGTAAGAAGTGTTGTATCTTCTCTAACTTTTTCAATATTCATCCCCTCATCCATTGTATTGGCAGCCGCCATAAATAAGGAAACTTTTGACAGGTTTTTATTGGCTAATTTTTTCTTCGTATCTGCTAAAAACTTCTGACGATCCCACCACAAACTTGGATCGATCGCAATATAAGAGTTAAATAAGTCGGTATGATTAGTAAGGATATTCAGGGCTGTCAACCCTCCAAAAGAATGTCCAATCAAAGTTTTAAAAGGTGCTGTGGGGTATTTACTGTCGATATACGGAATCAGTTCTTTTTCAAGGAATTCAACAAATTTTTCTCCTCCACCAGATTGATCACTTAGGCTTTGGGGTACAAAAGGAGGATCAACCTCCGAATGTGTTGGAGTTAAATCACGATTTCGATTAGTGTTGGTAATCCCGACTATAATCATTTCCGGACAATTTGTATTTCCGTTCACTTCGCTCATTTCTTCAATTATCCCAACAACGGAGCTAAAATGTCCCTCGGCATCGAGTAGATAAACGACCGGATACTTTTGTTTTGCTAGACCTGTATTTCGGGCACTTTTAGGAAGATGAATCCATATTTTTCTATTTTCGTTCAGGACTTTAGAAGAAATACTATCGATTGTTCCTATTTCAATTCTATCTTTATTTTGAGCAAATGCAAAACTCGTTAACAATACAAATAAACTGAAGAAGAGTATCTTTTTTCTAAAAACAATTTGTAAACTATTCATTTCTTATTGATTTTTTTCAATTTGTTACTAAAAATTCAAAACTTATTGTGCTGCTTTTATGAAACACAGAAGTCGTCTTTTTAGTAAAAAAAACGACTTCTGTTGTACTCTTTTATTTTGCTGACCAGGTATTGTCGGCAGGAGTAGCATCCATAAAAATACCACCATCAAGCACTACTTTTTTAATTTGCTTGCTGCTCTTCACTGTAACAGCGGCCAATTTTTGATTCGCCTGCCAAACAGCCGGTGTGCTATGAACTGTTTCTGTCGTATTATCTGCGTAGGTTACAATGGCATCAAACGGAATTGCAAAACCACCAACATTGGCTACAGAAATCACATTTTTAGCCACCTTTTTAACGGAAAGATCTAAGTAATTATTCGTGAAAAACCAATTATCAAAAAACCAATTCAAATTTTTACCCGAAGCTGTATTAATCGAATTAAAATAATCCCATGGAACCGGGTGTTTACCATTCCAATTGTCCATATAGGCATGCAATGCTTTTTTAAACAAATCATCACCCAACAAGTCTTTTAAAGCAAGGTATGACAAAGAAGCTTTTCCGTAGGAATTATTGCCATAACCAGAATCTGATAACTGTGACGACATCGTAATGATAGGCTGATCTTCTTCTGTAGACGGATCATTTATATACTGTTCTACGCGAAATTCTTTATAAAACTTATCGGCAGCTTCTTTTCCATGCTCGGCGATTCCTATTAAATATTCAAAAGTTGTCGCCCAGCCTTCGTCCATAAAAGCATAACGCGTTTCGTTGATTCCCATATAAAAAGGAAAATAGGTATGAGCTACTTCATGATCCTGAACCAATTGTGCAAAAACAGGATCTCCCATTTGCGAATCATTACACATCATTGGATATTCCATATCTGCAAAACCCTGAAAAGCCGTCATTTTAGAATACGGATAAGGAACTCCCGGCCAATTGTGTGAGAAGAAATCTAAAGCATATTGGTTGTACTTAATAGAATTTTCGAAATCGGTTCCTTTTACATCATAAGCTGCTTGGATACTCGCGCGTCGTTTTGTTTTTTTATCTACAATTACACTTCCGGCATCCCATAAATAATGATCGCTTAAACCAAAACAAACATCTGTAATGTTTTTAGCTTCAAATTTCCAAACGTTCCAATCGCTTTGTTTTGTTACCAAACCGCTTTTCATTTCCTGCTCATTGGCAATGTGTAAAATTTCATCTGTTACGTATGATTTTTTTAAACGTGCAGCAAATTCAGGCTGTAAAACCTCATCCGGATTCAATAAATCTCCTGTTCCGTAAACCACATAATTTTTAGGTGCTTTTACAGAATACGTATAATCATTAAAATCATTATAAAACTCCTGACCTGAAGTATGAGGCAGGTTATCCCATTTATTGTAATCATCAAAAACAGAAACACGAGGATAACTATAGGCTACAAAAAAAGTAGTGTTATCGATTTGCCCCTCTCTCCCGCTCACTTCTGATAGCGGATAATTCCAATCGATATCAATTGTAATTTTACTATGAGGCGGCAAAGGTTTCTTCATTTTTACGCTCCCAACTGTACCCCAGCTTTTAGCATCTTCTTTGTAAACTTCGCCTTCTATTTTTAAATTTGTAATTGTCAATCCTTCCGTAAAAAAACCTTCACTATTTAGTACCGCTCGTGGCGAGGTTTTTTTATGAATATTATTCACAAATCTAATTCGTAAATTTCTTAGCGTATCATTACTGTTGTTTTCATACACGATCGTTTCGGTTCCGCTAACTATTTTTGTATTGGCATCTACAGTCAAAGCCATGTCATATTTACCATGATTTTGCCAATAATTTTTCCCGGGTTTTCCATCCATAGAACGAACACCGTTTGTATAAGACTCTTTAATATTTCTTGGCATGTAAAGTTCCTGTGCAAAACTATTTTGTGCTAAAAACAAAAACGCTATAAATAGCAATTGAAGTGATTTTTTTTCCATAAGTGATTTTTAAGATTTTGGTGGTTTGATTGATTATAGTAGTTAGATGACATTTTTAGCTTTAAGTTACATTATTCAAAAAATTTATTTCTAAAAATAAACAATAAAGTCAGAACCTCAATCACACAGAAAATCAAAGACTTAAAAAGAAAACAAAAACCGTCCAATTCAAAAAGAAAAAGACGGCCTCTACAATTAATATATAACCTTGGAAACTACAAAATATAATCGGTATTAATAAAATTCGATTCCCTGCTGTTTAGCAATTCCTGCAAAATTTCATTGTTATAAGCGATATCTTTTGAAGCCACAAACGTACGAATAGAAAAAGAACGCAAGGCATCCGGAATACTTAAAGTTCCTACAGCAGAATCTTTACGCCCCGTAAACGGGAAGGCATCAGGACCACGCTGACAAGAACTGTTGAGGTTTACTCTGCATACTAAGTTTACTAAGGCATCAATAAGCGGTGCCAAAGTTTTAATATCTTTCCCAAAAAGACTCACCTGTTGTCCGTAATTCGATTCGGCCATATCTTCAAGCGGTTCGTTGATATCTTTGAAAGAAATAATGGGAACCACTGGTCCAAACTGCTCTTCGTGATACACTCGCATTTCTTTGTTTACGGGATACAAAACTGCCGGAAAAATATAATTTTCACTATGCTTCCCTCCTTTTTCATTCAATACTTTTGCCCCCTTATGTAGGGCATCGTCAATTAAGCCCTGAATGTATTTTGGTTTGTCTGTTTCCGGAAGCGGTGTTAAAGAAACTCCTTTTTCCCACGGATTTCCAAATGCCAGAGCATCCACTTTTTCAGCAAAACGTTTATTGAATTCTTCCGCAATAGATTCATGTACATATAGAACTTTTAGTGCCGTACAACGTTGTCCGTTAAACGATAAACTTCCGGTAATACATTCCTGAATCGCTAAATCTAAATCGGCATCGGGTAAAATAATCGCCGGGTTTTTCGCTTCCAGACCTAAAATCAAACGAAGTCTGTTTTTATTTGGATGCTGATCCTGTAATGCTATGGCCGATTTACTGTTTCCGATTAACGCTAAAACGTCAATTTTTCCTGACTTCATAATAGGCGAAGCTACTTCTCGGCCACGACCGTAAACAATATTGATGACTCCTTTCGGAAAACTGCTTCTGAACGCTTCCAACAATGGCGAAATACATAAAACACCATGTTTTGCAGGTTTAAAAATCACAGTGTTTCCCATAATTAAAGCGGGAATCAACAATGAAAAAGTCTCATTCAAAGGATAATTATAAGGTCCAAGGCACAAAACTACACCCAGAGGCCCACGACGAATCATCGCATTAACACCCTGAACTTTTTCAAAGTGCGAGCTACGTCCGTTTAGTTCCTTATAACTGTCTATGGTATCCTGAATATATTCAACGGTTCTGTCAAATTCTTTTTGCGAATCGCCAAGGTTTTTTCCAATTTCCCACATCAAAAGTTTCACCACCTCTTCGCGGGTTTCCTTCATCTGTTTTACGAAATTCTCCATGCATTTAATGCGGTCAACGACCTTCATCGTTGGCCATAAGCCCTGACCTTTGTTGTAAGCGGCATTGGCAGCTTCTACTACTTCGGCAGCTTCTTTCTCTTCCATAAACGGAATCGATCCTAATAAAGTTGGCGTGTATTTTTCGGTTGAGGAAATGGTCGAAAAAACCGGGGTTGTCTGTCCCGTCCATGGTTTTAATTCTCCATTTACAAGATAAGTATCTTGATTAATCAAATTTTTAATTTGAAATTCTTCGGGTATTAAACTCATAATTTGGTCTGTTATAGTTTGGTTATTAATAGCATTTGAAAAAGAAAAAAGAGGCTTTATAGGCCTCTTCTTCTGTTTTATGGGTTTACGGTTTCACCTTCCCAATCCAGAATTCCACCAAGCAAATTGTAGGCATTACTAATCCCTAACTCATTCATAATCTGACATGCTTTGGCACTTCTGGCACCAGAACGGCAATACACATAATAGTTTTTGTTTTTATCAAGCTCTTCGATTTCATAAATAAACCCTTGTCCTTTATTAATGTCGATGTTTACGGCATTTTCAATGTAGCCGTCATTAAATTCGTCTTCAGTTCTTACGTCCAGTATAACTGCATTCTCGTCAGCAGCCAGCTGATTAACCCAATCTTCTTGTGATAAATTCATAGTAAATGTGTTTTTGTAAAATTACGACGTTTCTATTGATTAAAAACGTGCCAAATGCGATTTCGATTATTATTCTCAGAAAACGTTTTAGAGAAAGTACTATAATCAGTGAAAAGCAAATTTACTTACTATTTTTAAAAATATAGTCTATAAATTCGATAGAAAATAGGATTTTTTCATTTACACAAAACACCTCTTAAATATAATTTTCTGATAATTTATACCATTGCAATCCCTTATCTTTGTAATAAATTATAGATTTTAATTTTAATTTAATAAAAATGTTCTTCACGAATGTTTTTTGTCACTGATTAAAAGGATTAAAAATATTCGCCACGAATTGCACGAATTTCCACAAATTAATTAGTGTTAATTCGTGGAATTTGTGGCAAAAAAAGTGTAAACCTGTTCAAACCGTTAAAACCGTGGGCATTAATTCCCTCCTATTATCAATGCAAAACTCACTAAAAAATATATTCCCTAATTTTTCCGACGAACTTATTGCAACAATTGAAGAAAACGGAAGTCCGCAGGATTTTGAAGTCGGAACCATCCTAATGCGAACCGGGCAATACATTAAAAATACCGTGTTAATCACCAAAGGAAAAATTAAAATTTACCGCGAAGGTGAAGATGGCGGCGAGTTTTTAATGTACTACCTACAACCCGGGCAAGCCTGTGCCATTTCGATGATCTGCACCGCTAAAAGCGAAAAAAGCCAGATAATGGCAAAAGTTGTCGAAGATGTTTCGGTTATGATGATTCCCTTGCAAATGATGGACAAATGGATGATGGAACACCGAACCTGGTATGAATTTGTAATCGATACCTACCGCAGCCGCTTTGAAGAAGTTCTCGAAGTGGTAGACAATATTGCTTTCCGGTCTATGGATGAGCGTTTAGAGTTTTACCTCAAACGACATTCTGATGCTTGTGGCTGCTCTGAAGTCAATCTGTCTCATCAGGAAATTGCAACCGAATTAAATACTTCCAGAGAGGTAATCTCCCGACTCCTCAAAAAAATGGAACAAAGAGGTCTGGTCAAACTCAACCGCAATCAAATCGAACTATTAAAGTAAAAACATTTACTTTTTTGTTCTTAACCATTAAAAGATTAAGAAAAATTAAGATTTAAAGACAACGATTGTCACATTGAACGAAATCGAAATGCTTTACGTGTTCTCGACTCCGCTCGAACTGACCAATAAACTTGTGTAATTCGTGGCAGAAAAAAAACTTATGTGATAAATGTTACTGTAGTTTTCTTTCCAACAAAGCATCTTTGCATTAAAACAACTGCAATGGAATATTTGGGATATTTTGCTTCGATTATTATCGGAATTTCACTGGGCCTTATTGGCGGTGGCGGGTCTATACTAACTATTCCAATTTTGGTGTATTTGTTCAAAGTAAATCCGGAACAAGCTACCTCTTATTCTTTATTTATAGTGGGATTAACTGCCATGTTTGGAAGTTACAGTCATTACAAAATGGGGAATCTTAAACTTAAGTCGGCTTTGTATTTTGCGATTCCTTCTGTCATTTCGATTCTGATTATTCGGGAAGTTATTTTTCCTCAAATTGCTTCTACCCTGTTTTCTATAGCTTCATATTCGGTTTCCAAAGATTTTCTCATCATGATTATCTTCTCGGTATTGATGATTACAGCAGCAATTTCGATGATCCGAAAAAATAAACCCGAAACAAAAGCCACCGAAACTAATTATATTCAATTAAGTATAATTGGATTTTTAGTTGGAATTGTGACCGGATTTTTGGGTGCCGGAGGTGGTTTTTTAATTATTCCTGCACTGCTTTTCTTCGCTAATTTACCCATGAAACAAGCCGTTGGAACTTCATTGTTGATTATTACGATTAACTCTTCGATAGGTTTCGGCGGCGATTTATACATCGGAACTCCTATCGATTATACTTTTTTATTAGGCGTTTCGGCAATGGCACTCTTTGGAATGTTTATAGGAAGCCAGCTTTCTAAAAAAATCGACGGGGCAAAACTAAAGCCTATTTTTGGATGGTTTGTTCTCGTAATGGGATTTTATATTATTACCAAGGAAGTTTTGTTTTAAAATTATTTTTTCTCGCAGATAAAGCCGATTTTTATTTTAGTTAAGTGTAGAATATCTTTACTTAAGATCTAAAAAAAGCATAAAAACTTTATTTTTAGACCAAATAATCACAATCATTGTCATTTCGACGAAGGAGAAATCTCCGCGAGAAGCTCAACAAAGATTGACTTTCTTTGGGGAGTTACTTGCGGAGTTTCCTCGTACCTTTGAATGACAAAAGTGCGCAGGCTAACTTTACACTTAAGCCTTTTTTACTTCCACCAATAATAATAGTTATGTTGACCGTCGTATTCAAAACCACAGCGCGGATATAATTGGTTTCCTATATCATTTGTTTTTTCGGTTTCCAGCATCAAACCACAAGCATTGGTTTCCTCACACCATTCTTTACTGCGATCAATTAACGCTACAGAAAATCCTTTGCCTCTGTAATCAGGATGCACAAAAAGATCATTTAGTAACCATAGTCTTTGCATTTTAGTAGAGCTAAATAATTTATAGAGCTGTACAAAACCAACAGCTTTTCCGTTTGCAATCGCTAAAAAAATATCCGATTCATTATGCAACAATCGTTCTTTAAGAAATGTTTTTCCTGCCTCAACATCAGATTTCTGACGATAGAAAACACGATAGAGGTCAAAAAGTTCTGCTGTTTCATTGAGATCTTCTAAACTTGCTTTTTTGATTTGGTAATCCATTATTTTAAATTTTGAGATTAAAAGAACGAAAATATTCTAAAACTTAAACTCTTTTATAGTCCAGATTTCATAAAACGGGATCATCCAGCGTTTCGGTCAAGCCTGCAAAAAAGGGTTTTAACTAGCGCGAACTCATGATATATTAGAAATTTCGAATTTATCAAAATTGAATAGACGTGGGTTTTAACCCATGGAATCGTAATAATCATTTATTTGGGCTAAAGCCTCCTCAGGATTAAACAAAAAAAACCGCTGGTTAAAACCAACGGCTATGCATATCATTAACTCGTAAAAATTTGTGAATTCGCGGCTATAAAATCTAATGTTCCCCATACCCGATATCATCCATTTTCCCACTAAAAACACGGTATTGAATAATAAAATAGATAATCACCAAAAACAAAGCGATAAAAAACCAACTCATTCCGGCATTCAATCCATATTCGCCGGCGGCAGTGTTATAAATAGTTAGGGATGGATTTATATTATTTGTAGAAGGCAAAACATTCGGAAAAATGGAAACGGCAGTTGAAGCAAATCCACCTACCAAAAACAAAGATGAAAACAAAAATCCATAACCGTCTTTTTTCCACGAACGTACTTTGAATAATCCTAAAATCCCAACAAAAGTCATCAATGGAAAAAACCAAAGAATTGGATTCTCTACAAAATTATGGAAAGGCTTTGGCTCAATAAAGTGCCAGATTTGCAATGAAATACACACCAAAACCAACAAAACAATATTCAATTTAAAAACAACATTTTTAAGCTGTGGATTCAAAGCTGAATTGGTTTTAAAGATGATCCAGTTCGCACCGTGGATGGTTAAGGAAACCACACTCACAATTCCCAGGAAAAGTGTAAACCAGTCTATAATCCCCAATTCACTTGCCTGCGGACTAAAAGTTGGATTCCACAATGGTAAAAAGAAATAATGCGCCTCCTGAGTCGAAACGCCGTTGGTAACCATTCCAAGGTTGACACCGCGAACGATATTCCCCAAGGCAATTCCGAAGAACAAAGCCAAAAGTAAACTTGCAATTCCAAAAGCCTTATCCCAGATTGCTTCCCACATGGGATGATGCACCTGTCCGCGCATTTCCAAACCAATGGCACGAAAGATCAGTAACCATAAAATCATGATCAAAGGCAGATAAAATCCGCTGAAAGAAGAAGCATACAAAGTAGGGAAAGCAAAAAACAAAACACCTCCTGCAGCGATAATCCATACTTCGTTGGCATCCCAAAACGGACCGATTGCGTTTGTAATTGCTTTTTTATCTTTTTCAGTTTTGGCAAAAAATAAATGAATAATTCCTGCTCCAAAATCATAACCGTCTAACACAATATAAACGGCCAAAATTCCCATTAAAACTACGTACCAAAAAAATTCCATACTTATATATTTTCAGTTATGACTTCAGTGTGAGGCCCCTTATTGATGATTTTTCCAATCAAAAGCAAAAACAACATTCCCAGTAAAAGATACAATCCTATAAAACCCAGTAAGGTAAATAGTGTATTTCCGGAAGATACGGTTGGAGAGGCTCCGGCTGCGGTTCGCATTAAATTGTAAACAAGCCAAGGCTGTCTGCCCAGTTCGGCCGTGTACCAGCCAGTTGTATTGGCGATGTAGGGGAATGGCATCATAAAAAGCAAAGACCAGAGAATCCACTTGGTTTCGTACAATTTACCTCTGATCAATTGAAACAAAGCAAGGGACATCAAACCAATAAAAACTGTTCCAAGTCCCACCATAATATGATAGGCATAATACAAACCTGAAATATTAGTAGGATGAAGATCTTCTTCAAACTGATCCAAGCCTTTAATTTCCTGCTCCCAGTTTCCGTAAGTCAAGAAACTCAGAATATTCGGAACGGCAATCTTGTTGTCCAGTTTTTTATCTTTAACATCAGGCTGTCCTATTAAAACAATTTCAGAACCTTTTTTCTCGGTATGAAAAATTCCTTCCATAGCCGCAAAAGTTACCGGTTGGTATTTCACCACATTTTTGGCCAGTAAATCTCCAGTTGGAACAGCCACAATCATACTGGCAATCAATCCAAAGATCACTCCCGTTTTAAGAAACAGTTTTCCGAAAACAATATTCTTTTTGCTTAAAATATAAAAAGAACCAATTCCTGCCACAACAAAAGAACTTGTCACTAAAGAAGCGGCCTGATTGTGTAAATAGGATGGCCATAACCAAGGATTTAGAAACAGTGCTTTGAAATTGGTCAACACGAATTTTCCGTTCTCCAAAATCTCGTAACCTACCGGATTCTGCATCCATGAATGTGTTGCGATGATTAAATAACCACTGGCCCAGGAACCGATACAGATTAGTAATCCGGTGACAAAATGCCATTTATGTCCCAATAATTTTTCTCCAAACAAAAACAGACCTAAAAAAGAGGATTCCAGAAAAAACGAAAACATACCTTCCATGGCCAATGTCTGACCGATAATCCCTCCGGTTAACTCGGAGAACTTTGCCCAGTTGGTTCCAAACTGAAACTCCATCGGAATTCCGGTTACCACCCCCATCGCAAAATTCAGGGCGAAGATTTTCATCCAGAAATGGGTGGCGTGATTGTATTGTTCGTTTTTAGTTTTGAGATATTTCCATTTGAAGTACACAATGATCAGCGAAAGACCCATTGTAAGTTGCGGAAAAAGATAGTGGAAAGTAATCGTGAAGGCAAATTGCATTCGGTCATAAAAAAGCATTTCTTCCATAGCGGTATTTTATTTATGAAGTCCCACAAATTTACCCATTAAAACCCGAAACTCCTGCCTTTAAAAAAAGTTTATCCCCTGATAATTGTTAAACTTTTCAACAATTTGAAAGTACCAATTATATTTATAGTTTAACTACTTCGCCATTATTTGTCATTTCGACGAAGGAGAAATCACATCCAATATTCCACAAAGTTTAGCGATTTTGATTGCGGAGTTTCTTGTACGATTTCTCCCTTCGGTCGAAATGACAAGATTATCCATACTATTCTTTCTTCAAAATCCCTTTTTCAACACTTTCGTTTATTAATCCTTCGGCATAACTCCATAATGTTTTAGAGCCTTCTTTTATCACGCTCTTTTTCTCGTACACTTTATCATAACTTACACCAAACTCTTTCCAGGTTCCTCCATTGTTAGAAGTATTCTGCAACAAAGGCTCTAAACGATCCATCGATCTGGCAAATTTAGCTTCGTTGGTCTCACCTGTTTCAAATTCTTCCCAGATAGCAATTAGTTCTTCGGCCTGCTTTTTCGGAAGCAAACCAAAAATACGATTCGCCGCCAATCGTTCTTCATCGGTATTCGAATGATTCTTTTGTGAATCATATATAAAGGTATCACCTGCGTCAATTTCTACAATATCGTGTATCAAAACCATTTTCACGACTTTCAAAACATCAATTGGTTCATCTGAATGTTCGGCCAAAACGATTGCCATTAAAGCCAAATGCCAGCTGTGTTCTGCATCATTTTCGTTTCGGTCACTATGAAACAGCTTCGTTTTCCGCTGAATGTATTTTACCTTATCAATTTCTTTTATAAAAGCAATCTGATTCAATAAATCTTCTGTTTTCATCTTTTTAACTGTTTATTGGTTTTAAAATGACATTCGTCATATGCAAAATTATAAGTTAAAGCTTAATTGCACGGGTTTAAATCAAATAATATAACTTCTATGATAAAATCCGCTTTTTATTTCACACCGAAATTAAATTTCTGTAACAATAGTCACTTAATTTCCCGAAAAACAGACTTACCTTTGTATCACATTATTTTAGATTTCAAATCATGAAAATAGAACAAATTTACACCGGATGCCTTGCGCAGGGTGCCTATTATATTACTTCAAATGGTGAAGCCGCAATTATTGATCCGTTAAGAGAAATTCAGCCTTACTTAGACCGTTTAGAACGTGATGAGGTAAAATTGAAATATATTTTTGAAACGCATTTTCACGCCGATTTTGTTTCCGGACATGTCGATTTAAGCAAAGAAACTCAGGCGCCAATCGTTTACGGACCCAACGCTGCCTGCGAATTTGACTGTATTTCAGCAAAAGACGGACAGGAATTCAAAATTGGAAATATCACCATCAAAGCGCTGCATACTCCGGGGCATACCATGGAAAGCACCACTTATTTACTAATTGATGAAAACGGAAAAGATCACGCCATTTTCTCCGGAGATACTTTATTTATCGGAGATGTTGGACGCCCAGATTTGGCTCAGAAAGCAGCCGGGATGACACAAGACCAATTAGCAGGGATTTTATACCATTCGTTACGAGATAAAATTATGACTTTGGCCGATGATGTGATCGTTTATCCTGCCCACGGTGCGGGAAGCGCTTGCGGAAAAAACATGAGCAAAGAAACGGTTTCTACAATAGGAAATCAAAAAGCAACCAACTATGCGTTGCGTGCCAATATGACCGAAGCCGAATTTATTACTGAAGTCACAGACGGATTATTGCCGCCTCCAGCCTATTTCAGTATGAATGTGGCAATGAACAAACAAGGTTACGAAAGTTTTGAAACGGTTTTGTACAATGGAATGAAAACCATCAAAGCAGAAGAATTTGAAGCCGTAGCTGAAGAAACAGGTGCTTTGATTCTGGATACCAGAAGCGCTGCCAATTTTAGTAAAGGATTTATTCCGCAATCAATTAATATTGGAATCAATGGCGATTTTGCTCCTTGGGTTGGAACTTTAATTGGTGATGTAAAACAGCCTATTATACTAGTAACGGAAACCGGTCTTGAAGAAGAAACTGTAACCCGTTTAAGCCGTGTAGGATTTGACACGATTATTGGTCACTTAGAAGGCGGTTTTGAAGCCTGGGAAAAAGCAGGTTACGAAATTGATACTGTAAACAGAATCACTGCTCAACAATTTTCAAATGAGTTCAAATTCGGAGAAGACAAAGTAATCGACATTCGTAAAGAAACGGAATATGCTGCAGAGCACATCGAAGACGCATACAGTAAACCACTGGCTTACATTAATGATTGGGTAAAAGACATTAACCCAAACGAACATTTTTATCTGCATTGCGCCGGAGGATATCGCAGTATGATTGCTGCTTCAATCTTACAGGCTCGCGGTTTCAGAAATTTTAGCGAAATTGAAGGCGGTTTTGGAGCCATTTCTAAAACAGAAATTCCGAAATCAGATTTTGTTTGTCAAAGTAAAGTGCTGAAATAAAGTTGCTGAGGCTCTAAGTCGCTAAGATTCTAAGATTTTACCTTTGAAATTTAACGACGAGACCTTATTAATAAAACACTTAAAAATACAACTCAGAACCTTAGAATCTTAGTAACTTAGAACCTCAAAAAAAATGCTTGAAATCTTAAAAGAACCTTGGCCTTGGTATGTTTCCGGGCCGTTAATCGGATTAACTGTTCCTGTTTTATTGATTCTCGGAAATAAATCTTTCGGAATCAGTTCTTCACTTCGTCACATTTGTGCGGCTTGTATTCCTGCCAATATTTCTTTCTTTAAATACGACTGGAAAAAAGAAAGCTGGAATTTATTTTTCGTTTTCGGAATCTTCCTGGGCGGAGTCATTGCCGCATATTTCCTGGCAAATCCAAATCCAATAGAAATTAGTCCCGAATTATCAACGAAATTAGCTGCCTATGGAATCACCGATCATAACGGTTTGGTTCCTGCACAATTATTCTCCTGGGAAAGTTTATTCACACTTCGTGGTTTTATCATGATTGTGGTAGGCGGATTTCTGGTAGGTTTTGGAACGCGTTATGCCGGCGGATGCACCAGCGGACATGCCATTATGGGAATTTCAAATTTACAATGGCCATCATTGGTAGCGACAATCTGTTTTATGATTGGAGGTTTTGTGATGACACTTTTGATCTTACCTTATATTCTTTCACTTTAAAATTTCAAAAATGAGTTTAGAAAATAAAACAGTCGATGGCGAGGGAATCAATGCAAGCCAGAAAAAAGAAACGGTCTTTGGAAATCTTAAATATTTAATTGTTGGGATCTTTTTCGGAATCGTATTCGTAAAAACTGAAATCATAAGCTGGTTCCGTATTCAGGAAATGTTCCATCTTGAATCATTTCATATGTACGGTGTAATTGGAAGTGCAGTTGCTGTTGGAGTAATCTCCGTATTTCTTATTAAAAAGTTCAACATAAAAACACTGCAAGGCGAAAAAATCGAAATTCAACCCAAAACATTCAGTAAAGGACAAATTTATGGAGGTCTTTTATTTGGTTTTGGATGGGCCATTACAGGCGCTTGTCCGGGGCCTTTATTTGCCCAAATTGGTACTGGTGCAACTGTTATTATTGTAACACTGATAAGTGCCATCTTTGGAACCTGGGTTTATGGTCTTATTAAAGACAAATTGCCTCATTAATATTCTTACTTATATTATACACATCAAACCCAACAAGTTTTAAAAACCTGTTGGGTTTACTAATAGCTAACAGATGACTCACATTACCGAAAACTTAATTTTAAGAAAAGCGATTATTTCTGACGTTCCTTTCATTTGGGAGATTCTGCAAGATGCTATCGAACAGCGAAGACTGGACGGAAGCACACAATGGCAGGACGGTTATCCTAATGAGCTTACCATTCATACCGATATTGAAAACGATCACGGGTACGTGCTTACAGAAAACGACACTATTTTATCTTATGCGGCGATTCTTTTTGATAAAGAACCGGCCTACGAAGTCATAGAAGGTAAATGGCTCACTGATGGTGATTATGGAGCTGTTCATCGGGTAGCAGTATCAAAACTCGCAAAAGGTAAAGGTATTGCAACCAAACTGTTTGAAAAGATAGAAAGTTTATGCCTCAAACAGAACATATACAGTATAAAGGTAGACACGAATTTTGACAATATTCCAATGCTTAAAATTTTAGACAGACTGAAATATACCTATTGTGGTGAAGTTTTTTTCAGAGGAGGAGCACGAAAAGCGTTTGAAAAAAAGCTGATTTAGAAAATATAACAATAAAATAAGTAAACCCGACAGATTTCAAGAACCTGTCGGGTTTTATTTTGCCTGCGATTAAGTTCTGTCGTTTTTTTAAGACATTTTTTTCTACTAAGAGTATTATCTTCATTTTACTTTCATTAAGTTTACAATACCAGATTTAATCTTACAAAAAAGCGAACCAATCACAGTCCTATGAAACGCTCAGAACAATTGTCGAAACTAGAAAATACAGAACACTGGGATGTAATCATAATTGGCGGGGGAGCAAGCGGTTTGGGGACTGCTCTTGATGCCGCAAGCCGGGGTTATAAGACCATTTTGCTTGAAGCAGTCGACTTTGCAAAGGGAACCTCCAGCCGAAGTACCAAATTAGTTCATGGCGGTGTTCGCTATTTAGAGCAGGGAAATATTCATCTGGTCATCGAAGCTTTGAAAGAAAGAGGATTACTTGCCAAAAATGCCGGCCATTTAGTAAAAAATCAATCTTTTATAATACCTAATTACAACTTCTTTGCCGGTTTATTCTACACCATCGGATTGACTGTTTATGATTTATTGGCAGGGCATTTAAGTTTGGGACGATCAAAATACCTTTCCAGAAAAAAAACAATTGAAATGCTTCCTGCTGTAGCAGAAAAAAATCTCACAAATGGCGTAATTTATCATGATGGCCAATTTGACGATTCCCGACTGGCGATAAACATTGCTCAAACGGCTATTGAAAAAGGAGCCTGCCTTTTAAATTATGTCAAAGTTGTCAATTTACTAAAGAATGATCAGGACCAAATCATCGGTGTTGAAGCCATAAATCATGAGACTGGTAAGAAGTACGAAATCAAAGGGTCGGCTATTATCAATGCAACAGGTGTTTTTACAAATGCCATCATGAAACTTAACGACACTGTGTACAAAAAATACATTGTGCCAAGTCAGGGAATTCATCTTGTATTTGATCAATCCTTTTTGCCGGGTGAACATGCTTTGATGATTCCTAAAACAAGTGATGGAAGAGTTTTGTTTGCCGTTCCCTGGCACAATCGAATTGTAGTCGGAACCACTGATACCTTAATTCGAAAACACAGTCTCGAACCCATTGCGCTAGAGAGTGAAATTGAATTTGTTTTGGAAACTGCTCAACGTTTTCTGGCTAAAAAACCCACAAGAGCCGATGTTTTATCTGTTTTTGCCGGTTTACGACCTTTGGCTGCACCGGAAGAAGAAGGCAAAAGCACCAAAGAAGTTTCCCGAAGCCATAAAATCATAGTTTCAGAAACCGGATTAATCACAATTACCGGAGGCAAATGGACTACTTACAGAAAAATTTCTGAGGATATTATCGATAAGGCTATCAAAATAGGCAAATTACCTAAAAAAACTTGTATTACTGAGCATCTTCCGATTCATGGAAATAAAGCCACTACAAATTCAGACAGAACAAATCATTTATATATCTATGGATCAGACCTTCCTAAGATAATAGAATTGCAGAAGAGAGAGCCTGAACTGAAAGAAAAACTACATCCGGATCACGAATTCACCATGGTTGAAGTTGTTTGGGCTATTCGATATGAAATGGCAAGAACGGTAGATGACATTCTCGCAAGACGTGTTCGCTTGTTGTTCTTAGATGCCAGAGCTGCCATAGCTTCTTCTGAAAAAGTAGCGCGCCTTCTGGCAAAGGAACTCGGACATGATGAAACCTGGGTCCTTAGAGAAATGACCAACTTTCATGGAATTGCAAAAGGTTTTCTTCTAAAAGAATTTCAATAGATTTTTATTAACTTAAGAATATAAGATCATGCAGGACAAATTAATTCTGGCTTTGGATCAGGGAACTACTTCATCCAGAGCCATTGTATTCAATCATAAAGGAGAAATAGTCAGTATTTCTCAAAAGCCATTTAAACAAATTTTTCCAAAACCAGGATGGGTCGAACATGATCCTAACGAAATCTGGTCTTCGCAAGTTAGTGTCGCTGCCGAAGTAATAGCAAAAGTTGGAATTACAGGCCGCGAAATTGCAGCCATAGGAATTACCAACCAGCGAGAAACTACCATTGTCTGGGATCGCGAAACAAGTGAACCTGTCTACAAGGCTATTGTCTGGCAAGACCGCAGAACAGCAAAATACTGCGACGAACTAAAAGCAAAAGGACATACAGAAATGATCCAGAAAAAAACCGGATTAATTCTCGATGCTTATTTCTCCGGAACCAAAGTAAAATGGATATTAGACAATGTTCCCGGAGCACGCGAAAAAGCAGAACAGGGAAAACTTTGTTTTGGAACTGTAGATACCTGGTTAATTTGGAAACTAACCCGAAGTAAATTGTTTATGACGGACGTTTCTAATGCCAGCAGAACTTTATTATTCAATATAAACACTCTGGACTGGGACGACGAGTTGCTAACATTATTTGATATTCCGAGAGCTATGCTTCCTGAAGTAAAAGAAAGCAGTGCCATTTATGGAGAAACAAGCACTACCCTATTCTCGACAAAAATTCCAATCAGCGGAGTTGCCGGAGATCAGCAGGCAGCCCTTTTCGGTCAACTGTGTACCAACTCCGGAATGATTAAAAATACGTATGGAACAGGCTGTTTTATGCTGATGAATACCGGTGAAAAACCTATTTTTTCAGCGCACAACTTATTGACTACAATTGCCTGGAAAATCAACGGAAAAACTACCTATGCTTTAGAAGGCAGTGTTTTTGTTGGAGGTGCAGCCGTACAATGGTTACGAGACGGCGCAAAAATAATCAATTCATCAGATGAAATCGAAGCTCTCGCAGCAACTGTGCCTGACAATGGTGGTATTTATTTTGTTCCTGCTTTGACCGGTTTAGGAGCGCCACATTGGGATCAATACGCAAGAGGTGCCATCGTTGGAATTACCAGAGGTACTACAAATGCACATATCGCCAGAGCAACTTTAGAAGGAATTGCTTATCAGGTAAACGATCTGCTCAAAGCTATGGAAGCAGATTCCGGATACAAAGGAATAGAACTACGGGTAGACGGTGGCGCAGCCGCAAATAATTTATTAATGCAATTTCAATCAGACATATTTGGGTCTAATGTAACCCGGCCTACCACATTAGAAACTACAGCTTTGGGAGCCGCATATCTGGCAGGACTAGCCGTGGGATATTGGTCTGGTTTGGACGACCTAAAAGAACAATGGTCGATTGACCAAGTATTTTCTCCAAAAATGGATCAGGCAAAAGTAAAACTACTGGTGAAAAACTGGGACAGAGCTGTTGGCCGCGCATCACATTGGATTGAAGAATAAATTTTAATTACTAACTAAACCGTAAAAAATGACTCCTTTTATAGCAGAAATTTTAGGCACAATGATTATGATTTTATTAGGGAATGGTGTTGTGGCAAACGTCTTACTTAAAGATACCAAAGGAAACAATTCGGGTTGGATGGTGATTACATCAGCTTGGGCATTTGCCGTTTTTGTGGGTGTTACTATCTCGGGACCAATTAGCGGTGCTCATTTAAATCCTATTGTTACACTAGGTTTGGCCCTAATTGGAAAATTTAGCTGGAATCTGGTTCCTGCTTACATCCTTGCTCAAATGATTGGAGCAATGTCAGGTGCTTTTTTAGTTTGGTTGTCTCACAAAGATCATTTTGCAGCAACAGAAGACGAAGGAACTACGCTTGCCTGTTTCTCTACCTCGCCGGCAATCAAAAACAATCTCTCCAACTTAATCAGTGAAGTAATTGCGACTTTTGTCCTAATATTTTCAGTCTTTTATATTGCCGGACCGAGTTTACAAATCGCAACCGATTCTAACGCAACAATTGGTTTAGGAACTATTGGAGCACTTCCGGTAGCAATAGTCGTATGGGCAATTGGTCTGTCATTAGGAGGAACTACAGGTTACGCCATAAATCCCGCAAGAGATTTAGGTCCGAGAATCATGCATGCTATTTTACCTATAAAAGGAAGCAGTAACTGGACGTATGCCTGGATTCCTATTGTAGGCCCCATAATTGGTTCGGGATTAGCTGCCGCACTATATCTGGCAATTAATTAATGCTTAACACACTGAGAGTTCTAAAATTTAGAGCTCATGGGTTTCTCCTATTGTGAGATCGCGTGAGGGATAGAAGCTATCTGCCGAAGCAGTGCGGATAGCCCGACAGCATCCTGATAAGAGGGCGTATAAGCACAACGCAACTTTGCCCTCTTATCGGGATGGTGGCACGCCCTGCTCACTATTTAATTATTTCTTTATATAAGATTTTACCAAGGTTTAATTTTTTGAAAAAGCTTAGTTCGTTTTAAATAAACATTAAATAATTCACAAATCTTACATTAAATTAAAAACTTATAGTATTTTTACCCTAGTTCTATAGGGTATATGAAGTTTAAAATCAGCGTTATTTTTAATTAACAAAAAATTAACGATACATTTGTATATACAAATATGAAAAGTTATACATTTGTATATACAAATTATACACTTACGACTATGACAATTGAAGAGGTTATAAAAAGTACAGTTAAGATGGATAATGCGAGAAAAGTTATTCTGAATATCATGTACACGCAAAATGTGATTCAGGATCATTTCAACGAATTGATAAAACCGTATGATCTGTCCGGAGAGCAATATAATGTACTGCGTATATTAAGAGGACAAAAAGGAAACCCTGCTAATATGTGTGTGATACAGGAGCGTATGCTGGCCAAAACGAGCAACACGACCCGATTAGTAGACAAATTATTATTGAAAGATTTCGTTACCAGAAATGTTTGTCCCGGTAATCGACGCAAAATTGAAGTTTTAATCACCCAAAAGGGACTGGATGTACTGAAAGAATTAGATCCGAAAGTAGACGAGCACGAGCGTTTGTTTGCCAAGAACATAAGCCCAGAAGAATTAGAATTATTAAACCAATTATTAGAGAAATACAGAACCCAACAAAATTAAAATTATGAGTACATTATTAGACAATCTAAACTGGAGATATGCAACAAAGAAATTTGATGCTACCAAAAAAATATCTTCACAAGATTTAAACACTTTAAAAGAAGCTGTTAGATTAAGTGCTTCTTCATACGGATTACAACCCTACAAAGTTATTATCGTTGAAAATCCGGAAATCAGAGAAAAATTAAAAGCTGCTGCTTACGGACAGACACAAATTACAGATGCTTCTCAAATATTTATTTTCGCAAACGACTTAAATTTAGGAGCAGATTCTGTTGATGCTTACATCAACAACATCAGTGAAACAAGAGGTGTTCCTGCTGACGCTTTAGGCGGATTCAGTGACATGATGAAAGGTACTATTTCAAATCTTTCTGTTGAAGCTAAAAATATCTGGACAGCAAAACAAACTTATATCGCTTTAGGTACTTTATTGACTGCCGCTTCTGAATTAAAAATCGATGCAACTCCAATGGAAGGGTTTAATGCTGCTGCATTTAATGAAATTTTAGGTTTTGACAAATTAGGCCTAAACGCTTCTGTTATTGCAACTGTAGGTTACAGACATGATGAGGACGAAACTCAACACTACAAAAAAGTTAGAAAATCACACGAGAATTTATTTATCACTATATAATTATTATTAATCAAAATCAATTTTAACAAAATGAAAAATTTAAAGACAATTGCAATAGCATTATTCGTAGCAGTAGCTGGACTTTCAGTAAACGCACAAACTAAAAAAATCGACGTAAAAGCAAGTACTATCAAATGGGTAGGTAAAAAAGTAACCGGAGAGCACTCAGGAACTGTAAACTTCAAAGAAGGAGCTGTAGTTTTCAAAGGAAAAAAATTAACAGGTGGTAACTTCACTGTTGATATGACTTCATTAACAGCAACAGATTTGACAGGAGAGTACCAAGGAAAATTAAACGGTCACTTAAAAGCTGACGATTTCTTTGGAACTGAGAAATTCCCAACTGCAAAATTAGTTTTCAAAACTATCGGAGCAAAATCTACTGATGTTTACACAGTAACTGCTGATTTAACTATAAAAGGAATCACTAAACCTGTAACTTTTGATATCGCTGTGAAAGGAAATACTGCTACAACAGCTTTCAAAGTGGACAGAACTAAATACGATATCAAATACAACTCTGGTAACTTCTTCCAAAACTTAGGAGACAAAACTATCAATGACGAATTTGAATTGACTGTAGCTTTAAAATTCTAATAGCATAAAAAACAGCAATTCTTATTATTATAAGAAAAACCCCAATAGTTTAACACTATTGGGGTTTATTTTTACATTTTTCCCAAAAAAATAACATTCATAATATTCCCCTAACGCTTTCGTAATACCATACTGGGCTTTGATTAACATTGGCCTTCTACTTTTGAACTTATTAAAAATCAAAAACTAGAAATCAAAATCATAGTTATGAAAGCAAAAATACATCTTATAGTTGTCACGGTTCTTAGTACTTTTTTTCTACAGGCACAACAACAGCCTAAAGGTATTATTGGTACCTCAAACTGGATGAACAACTGGACCAATTTTAAACCTGCCAATACCGAATATAGTGAAGCCACAAACATTATTGCAGGTACCATTAACAAAGACACCAAACTCCTTAAACGCAATACGTATCAATTAGTTGGGGTAGTTTACGTTACCAACAATGCCGTATTATCTATCGAACCGGGAACTGTAATAAGAGGCGACGATAAAACATGTGGAACTCTGGTCATTACAAACGGATCAAAAATTGTAGCCGAAGGTTTAGAAACAGATCCTATTGTTTTTACTTCTAATAAAGAAACGACCCAAAGAAAACCGGGAGACTGGGGTGGAATTATCATTTTGGGAAAAGCACCAATCAACACCCTTGGAGGAGTACATACTTTACCTTTTGATCTAGAACCAATGCTAAACCACTACGGCGGTCAGGATGCCGAAGACAACTCGGGAGTTTTAAAATATGTACGAATTGAATATTCCGGACGAAAACTAAGTGCTGCCAAAGAACTTAACGGACTTTCGCTTGCCGGAGTGGGGAAAAAAACTATTTTAAGCAATATTCAGATTAGTTACTCTAATGATGACTCTTTCGAATGTTACGGAGGAGATTTAAACCTGAACAATTTGGTTTCTTATCGCACCACCGATGATGATTTTGATTTCACTCAGGGCGCACAAATCAACATCAATAACAGTATTGCCATTCGTCATCCTTTTTCATCGGATATTTCGGGCTCAAGATGTTTTGAAGTTGATTCTTATGACAAAATTGGAAATACAGACATGAGCAAAAAATTGACTAAAATTAATGCCAGTAATATTACGCTTATAAATCTGGAAGAAAACAATCAGGGACTCGTGAGAGAATCTGTTTACATCAGAGAGAACACTTTTTTTAATTTTACGAACAGTATTGTTTCCGGATTTACACCTTTTGTTCTGCTGGAAGGAAACATTGGAAACGGCGAGGTTAACTTGGGGAAAATTACCTTCAAAAACTTAATCGTAAATAATTGTAATGGTGGAATCACAAGTGAAGCCGGCGGAGCAAATGCTGCAATTGAAAGTTATTACAACAATCCAATTTTTGACATTAACTTTACTAAAATCAAAAACAGCGAATTGTTTACAACACCAAATATCAAAGGAAGTCCGGACTTTAGGATGAACGTAAACAACACCATAGCCATTGGTAACTAAGGCCTTAAAACAACCTCGCAGCAACAAAATTTAACAAATTTTAAAATTTAGAAAAGTTTTTTTTGACTTTTTATGTCTTCTAATTCAAATTACATTTATATATTTGTGAAATCAAAATAAGATATGAAAACAATAATGAACAATACTTGGTGGTGGAAGAATTTACGTCAAACGTCGTGAACAAAGCTTCCTATGGTATTGTAAAACTATAAATATAAAAGGCTTGTCATCACGACAAGCCTTTTTTTTTGGTCTAAACTCTGATAAGAAAATCTATTAAAAATAAAAAAACGAAATACTTTGAAACCATTTACACTCAACACACACTACAAACAAATTCTGGCAGACACCATTACACCAGTAAGTGTTTACTTTAAAATCCGGGACAAATTCCCAAATAGCTTACTATTGGAAAGCAGTGATTATCACGGAAATGACAACAGTTTCTCTTACATCTGCTGCAATCCCATTGCAACCATTAAAATTGAGAACGAAACTATTTCAAAAACTTTTCCTGACGGAACTAAAGAACGAATCTCTATCGACAGTTCAACGAATATTCCGGAAATTATTCAGGAATTTTCAAGCCAATTCCAATCAGAGAAAAATGATTTTAAATTTATCAATAATGGTTTATTTGGATATATCTCTTACGATGCCGTTCGTTATTTTGAAAAAGTTTCGATTGCCAAAAAAGACAGAGCTACTTTAATTCCGGATGTGTTTTATGCTGTTTATCAAAATATCATTGCCATCAATCACTTTAAAAATGAAGCGTACATTTTTTGTCATAGTGTTGATGGAAGAAATAATATTTCGGAGATAGAACAATTGTTACAATCCAGAAATATAGCCTCTTATAAATTCACCAAGGAAGGTGAAGGTTTCTCTAATTTAACCGATGAAGAATTCAAACACAATGTAGCTTTAGCCAAAAAACACTGTTTCCGTGGAGATGTTTTTCAACTGGTACTTTCACGTCGTTTTACACAAGGTTTCAAAGGCGATGAATTCAACGTATATCGTGCCTTACGAAGCATAAATCCTTCTCCGTACTTATTCTTCTTCGATTATGGCGATTTCAAAATATTCGGATCTTCACCTGAGGCACAAATAATTGTAAAAAATAGAAAAGCCGAAATTCATCCTATAGCGGGAACTTTTAAAAGAACCGGAAATGACGAACAGGACGCTGTTTTAGCCAAACAACTTTCAGAAGATAAAAAGGAAAACAGCGAACACGTGATGCTTGTCGATTTGGCCAGAAATGATTTAAGCCGAAATGGACATGATGTAAATGTTGAAAAATACAGAGAAGTTCAGTTTTTCTCGCATGTAATTCATTTGGTTTCAAAAGTAACAGGTTATCTACATGAAAAAGCAACCACTATGCAGGTGGTAGCCGATACTTTCCCGGCAGGAACTTTAAGCGGAGCTCCAAAACACAGAGCCATGCAACTGATCGAAGATTATGAAAAAACAAATCGTAATTTCTATGGAGGAGCCATTGGGTTCATGGATTTTGAAGGTAATTTCAATCACGCTATTATGATTCGAACCTTCCTGAGTAAAAATCATCAATTACACTGCCAGGCTGGTGCCGGAATTGTTGCCAGTTCTGATGAAGAAAGCGAGATGCAGGAAGTTTACAACAAACTAAGAGCCTTGAATACAGCCTTAGAGATGGCGGAGAAAATATAAGTCATTTTGTTTCAGGTTTGCCTGCGTTACAACAACCTGAAACTTGAAACTTGAAACAAAAAGAACCTGAAACTTGAAACAAAACTAAAAAACAACCATAAACACAACCTAAAAAACGATGAAGAACATTATTCCATTTTTGATTGCCATTGTATTATTTACTTCCTGCGAAGTTAAAAAAGAATCGAACACACTTCCTTTAAGCGGAACCTGGCGGTTGATATCAGCTGAAACCACCGAAAAAGATTCTACGTTCTCGACTTTCAATCCAAAAACAAAAATGATTAAAATTATAAATGATAGCCATTTTGCTTTTTTCAATCATGATTTAAATAACGGTAAGGATTCAACGAATGCAGTATTCTTTGGCGGAGGTGGAAAATATACTTTAAAAGACAGTATTTATACCGAAAATCTGGAATACTTCAATAACCGTCAATGGGAAAACAATAAGTTTGAGTTTGTTGTAAAAATTAAAAACGATACGCTGATTCAAAAGGGAATCGAAAAATTAGAAAAATTAGGAATCGATCGAATTATCACTGAAAAGTACGTTCGGGAAAAATAAAAATTAGTTTCAGGTTTTCTTTGTTTCAGGTTTCAAGTTGTTGAAACCTGAAACCTGAAACCTGAGACTTGAAACAAAAAACACAATGAAAAAAATATTAGTTATAGACAATTACGATAGTTTCACTTATAATTTAGTACACTATCTGGAAGATTTGAACTGTGAAGTTACCGTATACAGAAACGATGAATTTGATATTGATGAAATCGCCTCTTTTGATAAAATATTACTTTCTCCGGGTCCGGGAATTCCGGATGAAGCGGGATTATTGAAAGCCGTGATTCAAAAATACGCTCCAACAAAAAGTATTTTAGGCGTTTGCTTAGGACAACAGGCTATTGGAGAAGTTTTCGGAGGAACACTTTCAAACCTGGACAAGGTATACCATGGTGTCGCTACAAATGTAAAAACAGTTGTTTCAGACGAAATTTTGTTCGAAGGTTTAGGCAATGAATTTGAGGTCGGTCGATACCATTCCTGGGTTGTTGATGCCAACTTACCAGATGTTCTTGAAGCCACTTCAGTTGATGAAAACGGACAAATCATGTCGTTAAGACACAAAACTTTTGATGTTCGCGGAGTACAATTCCATCCGGAAAGTGTTCTGACACCAAAAGGAAAACTAATTTTAGAGAATTGGATTAAAAGCTAGTAAAAAATAGTTTCAAGTTTCAAGTTTTAGGTTATTGGAACGTTAAACCTGAAACTTGAAACAAACTCAAAATTCTCTACAACTTAGAACCTTAGCAACTTAAAAAAAATGAAAAACATACTAAATAAATTAATCAATCACGAAGTGCTTTCGAAAGAAGAAGCCAAAGACGTGTTGATCAACATTTCAAGCGGGGCTTACAACCCAAGTCAGATTTCGGCATTTTTGACTGTATTTATGATGCGAAGCATTACCATTGATGAGCTTTCCGGATTCCGCGAAGCTTTATTAGAATTGTGTATTCGTGTGGATTTATCGGCCTACAACGCTATTGATTTGTGCGGAACGGGTGGTGACGGAAAAGATACTTTCAACATTTCGACTTTAGCTTCATTCGTAGCTGCCGGAGCAGGAATAAAGGTAGCAAAACATGGAAATTATGGGGTCTCCTCTATTTCGGGATCAAGCAACGTGATGGAAAAAATGGGAATAAAATTCAGCAACGATCCGTCATTTTTAGAAAAATGTATCGATCAGGCAGGAATTTGTGTTTTACACGCTCCTTTATTTCACCCTGCCATGAAAAATGTGGGACCAATCCGAAAAGAGCTGGCTGTAAAAACATTTTTTAACATGTTAGGTCCAATGGTAAACCCATCTTTCCCTAAAAATCAATTAGTTGGTGTTTTCAATTTAGAATTGGCGAGAATGTATGCTTATTTATATCAAAACACTGATGTTAACTTTACCATCCTTCATTCGCTTGACGGTTACGATGAAATCTCATTAACCGGTCCGACAAAAATCATTACAAGCGATATGGAAGGCATGTTGAAACCAGAGGATTTCAACGTTCGTCTTTTATCACAAAGAGAAATTGAGGGAGGAAGAACCATCGAAGAATCAGCCGATATGTTTGTCAGTATTATTTCCGGAAAAGGAAGTGAGGCTCAGAATAATGTGGTTTGTGCAAATGCCGGAATGGCCATTTCAACCGTAACCAAATGCTCACCTCAGGAAGGTTTTAAGCAGGCCAAAGAAAGTTTGTTTTCCGGAAAAGGACATCAAGTGCTTAAAAAATTACAAGAACTAAGTAAGTAAAAAATATAGTTTCAAGTCTTTTTTGTTTCAGGTTTCAAGTTGTTGAAACCGGGAACTTGAAACCTGAAACCTGAAACCAATAAAACAATGAACATTTTAGATAAAATAATTGTAGATAAAAAACGAGAAGTCGTCCTTAAAAAATCAATCATTCCCGTTTCACAATTGGAAGCTTCTGTGTTTTTTGGAAGAGAAACGATTTCTCTAAGTCAAAAACTGAAGACAAGTTCGACAGGAATAATTGCGGAGCACAAACGCCGTTCACCGTCTAAATCTGTAATCAACCATAGCTTCACAGTAGAAGAAGTTGTTAAAGGTTATGAGAATGCTGGCGCCTGTGGAATTTCAGTTTTAACCGACGGGAAATATTTTGGCGGTTCATTAGACGATTTACTTCTGGCAAGAGCAACTGTAAATATTCCGCTTTTGCGAAAAGAGTTTAACGTCGATGAATATCAGATTTTAGAAGCCAAAGCGTACGGAGCCGATTTAATTTTACTGATTGCAGCCGTTTTAACCCGCGAAGAAATCAAATCGTTATCGGAATTTGCCAAGCAATTAGGGTTAGAAGTTTTACTGGAAGTACACAATCAGGAAGAATTAGAGAAATCTATAATGCCAAGTTTAGATATGATTGGCGTGAATAACAGAAATCTGAAAACCTTTGAAGTAAGTCTGGATTTCAGCAAACAGCTGGCCGCTCAAATCCCGAATGATTTTGTAAAAGTTTCAGAAAGCGGAATTTCATCTATTGAAGCCATTTCAGAATTAAGACCTTATGGTTACAGTGGTTTCCTAATCGGAGAAAACTTTATGAAAACAGACAATGCCGGTCAGGCAGCAACTGAATTTATTAGACAGCTGTAGGCTGTAAGCTTTAAGCCGTAAGCTGAAAACCGAAAAACTTTCTTAACATTACTAATTTAGCCTAAAGCTTATTGCCTAAAGCTTAAAGCATAAAAATAAAAAAAAATGAAACTAAAAATATGCGGTATGAAATATCCCGACAATATACTCGAAACAGGAGCACTCCTGCCCGACTATATGGGATTTATTTTCTGGAAAAAATCCGCACGTTATTTTGACGGAACAATTCCGGAATTGATTCATACCATCAAGAAAACCGGTGTTTTTGTAGATGAAACGGTTGATAACGTACTATCAACAGCAGACAAATATCATTTACAGGCCGTTCAGTTACACGGAAAAGAAACCGTAGAATTTTGCCAGGAACTGAGAGCTAAGATCGATGCCAAAATTGATGTGACTATCGAAATCATAAAAACATTCTCGATAGATGAAAATTTTGATTTTGAAGTTCTGACACCTTTTGAAAAGGTTTGCGATTATTTCCTGTTTGATACAAAAGGAAAATTACCGGGCGGAAACGGAACCACTTTTGACTGGAAAATATTAGAAAATTATAAATCTGAGAAGCCAATCTTTTTGAGTGGTGGCATCGGAATTGAAGAAATACCTGCAATAAAAAACCTCAAAGTGCCTATTTATGCTATCGACGTAAATAGTAAATTTGAGACAGAACCAGGATTAAAGAATACAAGTCTATTAAGAAAGTTTCAGAAAAATCTAAAACCTGCTACTTTAAACCCAAAACAACTATACAATGAATTATAATGTTAACGAAAAAGGATATTACGGAGAGTTTGGAGGAGCCTACATTCCCGAAATGCTTTATCCGAATGTAGAAGAATTACGTCAGAATTATCTAAAAATAACAAGCGAACCAGATTTTAAAGCAGAATTTGACCAATTACTTAGAGATTATGTAGGTCGTCCTAGTCCGCTTTATTTCGCAAAACGTTTGTCAGAGAAGTACAATACCAAAATTTATCTAAAAAGAGAAGATTTAAATCATACTGGAGCACACAAAGTCAATAATACTATTGGACAAATTCTGGTTGCCAAACGTCTGGGTAAAAAAAGAATTATCGCCGAAACCGGTGCCGGTCAGCATGGTGTGGCGAGCGCTACGGTATGCGCTTTAATGGGACTGGAATGTATCGTGTATATGGGTGAAATTGACATCGCACGCCAGGCACCAAACGTGGCGCGTATGAAAATGTTAGGCGCAGAAGTACGTCCGGCACTTTCAGGTTCCAAAACATTAAAAGATGCTACCAATGAAGCTATTCGTGATTGGATTAACAATCCCGTAGATACACATTATATCATAGGCTCAGCAATTGGACCACACCCCTATCCTGACATGGTTACACGTTTTCAAAGTGTTATTTCAGAAGAAATCAAATGGCAGTTAAAAGCAAAAGAAGGACGTGAAAATCCTGATTATGTAGTGGCTTGTATTGGTGGAGGAAGTAATGCGGCCGGAACTTATTATCACTTTCTGCATGAACCTGAAGTGGGGATTATTGCCGTAGAAGCTGCCGGAAAAGGTGTAGACAGCGGTCACAGCGCCGCTACCAGTAAATTAGGAAAAATGGGGATTATTCACGGTTGTAAAACCCTCTTAATGCAAACTCCGGACGGACAAATCACCGAACCGTATTCTATTTCTGCCGGTCTTGATTATCCCGGAGTTGGTCCTATGCATGCACATCTGGCGCAAACCGGTCGCGGGGAATTCTTTTCTGTAACTGATGATGATGCAATGAATGCAGGTTTACAGCTGACCAAACTGGAAGGAATTATTCCGGCAATTGAAAGTGCACATGCCTTTGCTGTTTTAGATCAGAAGAAATTCAAACCAAGCGATATTGTAGTGATCAGTCTTTCCGGTCGCGGAGATAAGGATTTAGATAATTATATTGAATATTTTAAATTGTAATAAAATAGCAACTATGGAAAAGTTATTCTCTTACGGAACATTGCGATCAAAAGAAATTCAGATGCGTCTTTTTAATAAGGTGTTAACCGGAACCCGAGATCAGCTTCACGGTCACAAACTAAAAAGTCTGCAAATCGAAGAAGAATTTGGAATGGCGGACTATGTTGTAGTCGTACCAAGCGCAACCTCTACGGATCCTATACATGGTGTTGTTTTTGACGTCACAAATGCCGATTTGGCTAAAGTAGATCTATTCGAATCTAATGCATATAAAAGAGTTCAGGTAACCTTGAATTCCGGAACAGTTGCCTGGATTTATATCGAAAACAAATAATTCTATACCATGATTCTGGCAGCAGCACAAACAAAACCATTCCGCGAGGATATTGATTCCAACTTATTAGAGCACTATCGTCTTATCGAACTAGCCGTTCAGAATGGAGCAAAATTAATTGCATTTCCTGAAATGTCAATCACAGGTTATGAAAGAGCATACGCTCAAAAACTGGCCTTTCAAAAGGACGATTCGAGATTAGATCATTTAAGAAAATTAGCTTTAAAAAACAATATCGTCATCATTGCAGGAGCGCCAATCCAAATTGAATCAGAATTATTTATCGGCGAATTTATTATTACTCCGGACAATTCTGTTTCGATATACACTAAGCAATTTTTGCATGAAGGAGAAGACGATTTTTTTCAATCTTCGTTTGATTATAATCCGATGATTGAAATTGAAAATCAGAAAATTTCATTTGCTATTTGTGCTGATATCGACAATCCACTGCATCCACAAAATGCATGTAATAGAGAAGCAAGTATTTATATTGCCAGTATTTTCTTTTCGCCAAACGGGATTCCAAATGCTTACAGGCATTTACAAAGTTATGCCGGGAAACACCAATTAAATGTGCTGATGTCTAATTTCAGCGGCGAATCGTGGGGATCACCATCAGCCGGACAAAGTGCTTTCTGGAATAATAAAGGTGAACTTATTGGGCAGATGAACGATACAGATACCGGACTTTTATTGGTAGAATATCAAAACGAAAACTGGACCAGTAAAGTTGTAAAAAATTAGTACAAATCCCTTAATCCGGGAGAAGATAAATTTAAACCTATCTAACTTTTGTTAGGAGAAAAAATAAAAACAATGAACAGAATAACTCAAAAATTACAAGAAGATAAAAAGATTCTTTCTATTTATTTCTCAGCGGGATATCCCAATTTGAATGATACCGTTCCCATCATTCAGGATTTAGAAAAAAATGGTGTTGATTTAATCGAAATTGGCTTGCCTTTTAGTGATCCTTTGGCTGATGGCCCAACGATTCAGGCGAGTTCAACACAGGCACTTCACAATGGAATGACGACTCAAATTCTCTTTGACCAGTTGAAAAACATCCGCGAAAGCGTAAAAATTCCGTTGATTATTATGGGATATTTCAACCCAATGCTGCAATACGGAATCGAAGAATTTTGTAAAAAATGTGCCGAAATTGGTATCGATGGCTTAATTATTCCGGATTTACCAGTTGATGTTTACGCAGCCGAATACAAAGCAATTTTCGAAAAATACGGTTTAATCAATGTCTTTTTGATTACCCCTCAAACGTCAGAAGAACGTATACGTTTTATTGACAGCGTTTCAAATGGATTCATTTATATGGTGAGTTCTGCCAGCGTAACGGGTTCTCAGGCCGGTTTCGGAAATACTCAGGAAAGTTATTTCGAAAGAATTGCCCAAATGGATCTTAAAAACCCACAAATCGTAGGTTTTGGAATTTCAAATAAAGAAACATTCAATCAGGCTACCAAATATGCCAAAGGTGCTATTATCGGAAGTGCTTTCATCAAACATTTAAGCGAAAACGGTTCTGAAAAAATTGAAGAATTTGTTAGCGAGATAAGATAATTAATTTTTCTACTAAATATAGTAATACCGTCTGGTTTGTCATTTCTACGAAGGAGACACGAGCGATAGCGACTGACAAAGTAAATCACACTCGTAATTCGACAAAGATTGACTCTTATGCATCAGGATTTCTTATATGATTTCTCCCTTCGGTCGAAATGACAAAAAAACATTAAAAGCTGAAAACAGTACTGTTTTCAGCTTTTTTTTTGCACAAAATTATCAAACTTATACAATGTTAATATTTTGTTAAAACAAAATTAAACAACTGTTTAAATTAAACGGTTGTTTAATTTTGTACCCGATTAGAAACATTACCATGTCAAACTTCGAATTAAACGATAAAAAAAATTCAAATTCTGGAAGTTGCAGAAAAGCTATTTTCTGAAAAAGGATTTGAAGGAACTTCGATACGGGATATCTCAAAACATGCCAAGATTAACATTGCTATGGTTTCGTATTATTTTGGTTCAAAAGAAAGACTACTTGAAGCCTTAATCATTTACAAGACATCTGATTTAAAGTTGAAGCTCGAAAATTTATTACTGGAAAATATCGAACCTATCGATAAAGTCAATAAATTAATCGAAATTTACATCACCAGAATAAGCTGTAATAAAGGGATTTTCAGAGTTTTACATTTTGAAATCAATGCAAAAAAAAGGGAAAAAAGTTTTATTGCCTTCACAGAACTAAAAAAGGGAAATCTAAAATCTGTTGAAAGTATTATTAAACAAGGTCAGGAAAAAGGGGTTTTCAGAAAAGATGTTATCATTCCGCTCATCACTCCAACAATTATCGGAACCTTTTTTCACTTTCATATGAACAAACCTTTCTTTGAAGAATTATTAAACTTAAATACCGAAGAATTGTATAATAATTATATAAAAACCAGTCTTACAAAGCACATTCAACAAACTATAAAAGCGCTACTTGTTTATGAAAATTAGTCAATTAATGCTCTTTGGGGTTTTCTTCATCGGAATTTCGTCAATAGAAGCACAAGAGAAAACAAGTTTAACCTTAGGCGAGGCCGTACAAATGGCCTGGGAAAAAAGTAACGAAGTTACACTTGCCAACTCTAAGGTAAACACAAAAAAATACGAATTAAAAAGCGTAAAAGACAATCAATATCCGGATATTAAAATTTCCGGTCAATACCAACGTCTTACGAAGGCATCGATTAGTATGCCAAATCAAAGTGAAAATGCCTCTATTGCATCTCCGGACAGAGCAATGTTTGGAATGGCAACTTTGAGCCTTCCTTTATTTTCAGGATTCAAAATTCAGAATAGTATTGAGGCCTACGATAACTTATACGAAGCGGAAAATGCTACAGCTGCCAAAACAAAAGAGGATGTTGCTTTAAAAGTAATTACCTATTACACTGCTTTGTATAAAGCTCAAAAAACATTAGATGTTTTAAATGAAAATCAAAAAAGTGCGAAACAACGTGTTACTGATTTCACAGAATTGGAGAAGAATGGAATTATTCCAAGAAATGATTTATTAAAGTCTCAATTACTGGTTTCAAAAACGCAATTATCTATTGATGAAGCGACTAACAATCTTAACAATATCAACTTCTATCTAACCACTTTATTAAAGTTAGACCCTAACACGAAACTGCAGGTTAATGAAGCTGATTTTTTCAACTTAAAAACAAGCAATGCGCCAACATCAGATGCAATAGCTCTTGAAAACAGAAAAGATTTGGAAGCAATTCGTTTGCAGCAAAAAGCTACTGAGTCAAATATAAAAGTAGCAAAAGCAGCCTATTATCCTACATTAGCCTTACTGGGCGGTTATACAGCTCTGGACCTTAAAGACATTATAACGGTAAGATATGCTATGAACTTTGGATTAGGTTTAACTTATGACTTATCCGGAATTTACAAAAACAGTGCTCATGTACGAGTAGCGGAAAGCAAAGCTCTGGAAGTTAAAAATAGTGAAGCTGTAATGACGGACCGTATTAAAGTTGAAGTTCAAAAATCAATTGAAGATTATGATCTGGCTATAAATCAAAGTGTGGTTTACGATGAAGCTCTTCAACAAGCAAGTGAAAATTACAGACTTGTAAAAGATAAGTTTGACAATGGTTTATCAGATACTAATGATTTGGTTGAAGCTGACGTTGAACAATTAAGCGCTAAAATAAATACAGCACTATCAAAAGCTACTATCATTCAAAAATATTACGAATTACTTTCGGTATCCGGACAATTATCACAATCATTCAATCTTTCTAAAATATAATCGACAGCTCTCATGGAAAAGAAAAAAACAAATACTAAATTCATCATTATACTAGCCGTTTTGGTTTTAGTGGGCGGAACTTACGGAATAACTAAGTACATGCACTCTTTAGCTCACGAAGAAACGGACGATGCTCAAATCGAGAAAAAAATGAATCCGATTATTCCAAGAGTATCGGGATATATTAGTAAAGTATACGTAAAAGATAATGATTTTGTAAAAAAAGGGGATACTTTGTTTACGATTGATAAAAGAGATTACCAGTTAAAAATCGATGAGGCTAATGCTGCTTTATTAGGTGCTGAAGGACAATACGAAGCTGCAAAAGCTGATATCGGAAGCGCCAATGCAAGCATCTCTGTATCGGATGCGCAAATGAAATCTGCAACAGGTTCTATCGAAAGCGCAAAAATCAGATTAAGACAAATTACAAACGACTACAACCGTTACAATAATTTGTACAAAACACATACGATTACAAAACAACAATATGAACAGGCTCTATCTGCAAAAGAAGAAGCTGAAAACCAGGTACGTGTTTTGCAAGATCAACAACGAGCTAGTTCTTACCAGAAATCAGTAATTCAATCGAAATCAAAAGTTTCTGACAAACAAACTGAAGTAGCTTCCGCTAATATCAAAAAAGCGAAAACAATGTTAGACGTTGCTCATTTAAACCTTAGCTATACGGTTGTAACTGCTGCAATTGACGGTCAGGTTTCTAAAGTAGATATTCAACCGGGACAATTAGTTCAACCGGGACAATCTTTATTTTACATCATCAACAACAATGAAGCTTGGGTTGTGGCTAACTTTAAAGAAACACAATTGAACAAAATGGTTGCCGGACAAAAAGTAAGTCTAAAAGTTGACGCTTATCCAAACTATGAATTTAAAGGAACGGTAACTTCTTTTTCTCCTGCAACGGGATCACGTTTTTCTTTATTACCTCCTGATAATGCAACAGGTAACTTCGTAAAAACAATTCAGAGATTACCAGTAAAAATTAGTTTAGACGAATCAAACGATCCGAAGAAAGTAAAATTACTAAGACCAGGGATGAATGTTGATGTAGATGTACATTTAAAATAAAATAATGGCAGCAGTACAAGCAGACGAAGATTTAGTAGAATACGGATACAGACGTGTCATCATTACGATTACGGCAGTACTTTGTGCCTTGCTTGAAATTGTAGATACGACAATTGTAAACGTAGCACTAACAGACATGCGAGGTAGCCTTGGCGCTACTTTAACTGATGTGGCCTGGGTAATTACAGCATACGCCATTGCGAATGTGATTGTAATTCCGATGACGAGCTGGCTTTCGCAACAATTTGGAAGACGTAATTATTTTGTGGCTTCTATCATAATATTTACGGTCTGTTCCTTTTTATGCGGAAACGCCACCAATATTTGGGAACTGGTAGCTTTTAGATTTGTTCAGGGTATGGGTGGAGGTGCCTTGCTGGTAACAGCACAGACCATTATCACCGAAAGTTATCCTGTAGCAAAACGTGGAATGGCTCAGGCTATTTACGGAATGGGAGTAATTGTTGGACCAACTTTAGGACCGCCATTAGGAGGATATTTAGTAGACAACTACTCCTGGCCTTATATTTTTTACATTAATATTCCATTGGGGATCATTGCTACTATTTTAGCGTTAACGTTCGTAAGAAGTCCTAAATATGGAGAAAAATTAAAAGCCAATCAGGTTGACTGGTGGGGAATTATATTACTTGCAGCCTTTATCGGGTCTTTACAATTCGTTCTGGAGCACGGGCAACAAGACGATTGGTTCAACGATTCAACTATCATAACTTTAAGTGTGGTTACGGTTTTAGGATTGGTCTTATTTATCTGGAGAGAACTCACTTATAAACATCCAATCGTAAACTTAAGTGTTCTAAAGGACGGAAATCTTAGAATAGGAACCGTAATGTGTTTCATTCTTGGTTTCGGTCTGTACGGATCTACTTTAATTATCCCAATCTACACGCAGTCTATTTTAGGATGGACCGCAACAGATGCCGGATTATTATTGATTCCAGGGTCTATTACCACAGCAATCATGATGCCTTTTGTGGGGAATATGATTCAGAGAGGAGTTCCTCAGGGATATATGGTTGGAGTTGGATTTTTGGTATTCTTTTTCTTTACCTTTATGATGCAGACCCGTATGACTCCTGATACCGGAGTTGAACATATGTACTGGCCTTTAATTCTAAGAGGAATTGGTTTAGGATTACTTTTTGTACCTATTACTACACTCTCTCTATCTACTTTAAAAGGAAAACATATTGGTGAAGGAGCTGCTTTTACCGGAATGATGAGACAATTAGGAGGTTCGTTTGGTATTGCCATTATCACCACGTTTATTACTCGTTTAGGACAGGAACACCGAGTGAACTTACTAACCAATTTAGATCCTGCAAAATATGAAGTACAGCAGCGTATTGCAGGAATGCAAAGAGCTTTTATGTCTAAAGGATATAGTGCAGACGTTGCATTGAAAAAAGCTTACCAAGCCATTGAATATTCTGTAATGAAACAAAGTACTGTAATGGCTTATATGGATATCTTCATGTATTTGGGAATTATGTTCTTATGCTGTATTCCAATTATTCTTTTAATCAAAAAAGGAAAAAACAAGATTAATCCTGCTGATGCAATGCATTAATAATAATTGATTTATAATACGTAAAAACGCCGAATTCAAAAATCGAATTCGGCGTTTTTCTTTTAAATATATTTGATCCATCATAAAGGGATTAAAATCCCTCCCTACAATATGATTCGAGCCTACTGCTCTTCAAAAAATCTCAGAAACTTAGCATCTTAGTCACTTAGAACCTTAAAAAAAACTATCTGGTAAACACCAAATGATTTCCCTTCGAAAGATTACCATCAAACTGATACCCTTCATAATTAAATCCTTTTAAGTCTTCAATAGTTTCAGCATTAGTATCAATAATATAACGCACCATCATCCCCCTTGCCTTTTTGGCAAAGAAACTGATCATTTTGAGTTTTCCGTCTTTATAATCTTTAAAGTCCGGTGTAATCACAGGAACTTTTAAAGCTTTCACATCTACTGCAGAGAAATACTCATTACTGGCTAAATTGACGAACAGCTCTCCCTTAGACAACTCTTTATTTAATGCTTTTGTCACAGTTGGTTTCCAAAACTCGTGCAGATTTTTATACTCCCCAACTGGCAATTTTGTTCCCATTTCCAGACGGTAAGCCTGCATTAAATCTAATGGTTTCAAAACTCCGTAAAGTCCCGACAGAATTCGAAGTTTGCTTTGAAGAACGTCCAGTTTCTCCACAGGAATAGTATAAGCATCTAAACCAGTATAAACGTCTCCATCAAAAGTATAGACCGCCGGACGGGCATTTTCAGGTGTAAATGGTGTTTTCCAATCCTGATTTCTTTTCCAGTTCAAATCTGATAGCTTAGCTGAAATCGACATTAATTCAGATAACTCAGCAGGTTTTTTAGTCTTTAAGATTTTATGAACTACACGTGCTTCTTTTAAAAAATGAGGTTCTGTATATTGAGTAGTAGGTAATTCTTTTTCGAAATTCAATGACTTTGCAGGCGATATAACAATTTTCATGTGTACATTTTTATATACTCCAAAAATACAAATTGAAATTTTAAAAATAACAGATCTGAATTGATTTGTTCGATCGCATTATAAAGGTTCCTTTTCGTCACAGATTAAAAGGATTTTTTGCAGTTTTTTAATCCTTCTAATCCTTTTAATCTGTGCCGAAATAAAATCGCAAAATTCGCGAAATTCGTGACAAACCAGTTTTCCTCTTTTCCATTTCAACAAAAATTGATGCTTAAAACCACGAATTTCTTCAAAAAAGTGAGCAATAGATTGTATTAGGCATTTTCTATGTTGTAAATTTGCAGTCGTTCATTCTCTTCTTGAATAAACAGATATTTAAAATTAGTGAATTCGTGGCTATACAAACAAATTATAAAACTGCTTTACAACATAAAATCTTCGATATCATTTCGAAGGCATCCCGGGAACTCAACGTTGACAGTTACGTCATCGGAGGTTTTGTTCGGGATTTACTTTTAAACAGAGGTTCTAAAAAAGATATTGATGTTGTTGCTGTAGGCAGCGGTATCGAATTGGCACTTAAAGTTTCTGATTTACTTCCTAATAAACCAAAAGTTCAGGTTTTTAAAACTTATGGAACTGCCATGCTTCGTTTTGAAGATACCGATATTGAATTTGTCGGAGCAAGAAAAGAATCTTACAGTTCAGACAGCCGAAATCCAGTAGTGGAGAACGGAACCCTGGAAGACGATCAAAACCGTCGTGATTTTACGATTAATGCTTTGGCTTTATCATTAAATGAAGAAAACTTCGGAGATCTTTCTGATCCTTTTAATGGTTTGTCTGATTTAGAAAACAAAATCATCAAGACTCCTTTAGATCCGGACATCACTTATTCTGATGATCCACTGCGCATGCTGCGTGCGATTCGCTTTGCCACACAATTGAATTTCGAAATAGAAGAAAATTCATTAAATGCCATCACAAAAAATGCCGATCGCATTAAAATTATTTCAGGTGAGAGAATTGTTGACGAATTAAACAAAATCCTCTCCACTCCTAAACCTTCAACCGGCTTTTTACTATTATACAAAACGGGACTTTTAGATTTAATTTTACCCGAATTAACAGCATTAAATCAGGTAGAAGAAATTGAAGGTCATACCCATAAAAACAACTTTTATCACACATTGGAAGTGGTCGACAATATTTGCCCAAATACAGACGATGTATGGTTACGCTGGGCAGCTTTATTGCACGATATTGGAAAAGCACCCACAAAACGTTTCAATAAAAAACAAGGCTGGACTTTTCACGGGCATGAGTTTTTAGGTGGAAAGATGACTAAAAAGATTTTCGAACGTCTGCACATGCCGTTGAACCACAAAATGAAATTTGTGCAAAAAATGGTTATCATGAGTTCACGTCCTATTGTTTTGGCTGACGACATCGTAACCGATAGTGCAGTACGTCGTTTGGTTTTTGATGCCGGTGAGGATGTCGAAAATCTAATGACTTTGTGTGAGGCAGATATCACCACCAAAAATCCGTCAAAGTTTAAAAAATACCATAAAAACTTCGAGCTCGTCCGCAAGAAAATCGTTGAAGTCGAAGAACGCGATCATGTTCGTAATTTTCAACCGCCCATTTCGGGTGAAGAAATTATGGAAATCTTTGATTTGAAGCCTTCAAGAGAAATTGGAATTTTGAAAGAAGCCGTAAAAGAAGCAATTCTTGAAGGTGACATTCCAAATGAATATCAGGCTGCTTATGATTTTGTGATTAAAAGAGCTGAAAAATTAGGCTTAAAAAAAGTATAAAGAATTAAGTATTATTTTATAAAATGAAAAAAGAAAATAAATCAGTAATCATCTGGTTGCTATCAGGTTGTGTTTTGCTATTTTTAATGGTTGTCGTTGGCGGAATTACCCGTCTGACCAATTCAGGTTTATCCATGACCGACTGGCATTTGGTAACAGATACTTTTCCTCCATTGACAGAAGCAAAATGGAATGAAGCATTTGAACAATACAAGAAATTTCCGGAGTACCAAAAAATTAATATTCACAACGATTTTCAGCTTTCAGATTATAAATTCATCTATTTCTGGGAATGGTTTCACCGCTTTATCGGTCGTATTATCGGACTGGTTTTCTTTCTTCCTTTTGTGTATTTCCTAATTCGAAAAAAACTCGATCGTCCAACCATAAACAAATGTATCGTCCTTTTGGCAATGGGAGGTTTTCAGGGGTTCTTAGGCTGGTTTATGGTTCGCAGCGGATTAATCGACAATCCGGATGTTAGTCATTTCAGACTTTCTCTTCATCTTACTTTTGCTTTTATTACTTTTGCTTATACACTTTGGGTTGCCTTAGATTTAATTTATCCGGAACGCAATGTTTATAAAATAATTCCGCTTCGTAATATCGCAAGAATAGCTCTTGTCGCTTTCCTGATTCAAATTATTTACGGCGGATTTGTAGCCGGTCTTAATGCCGGTTTAATACACAATCACTGGCCTTTAATGAGTGACGGACAATTTATTCACGATTCGGTTTTTATTGAACAGCCTACTTTGGTTAAAAACTTAATCGAAGGAAAAAGCGGAGTTCAGTTTGTACACAGAACTTTTGCTTATGTAGTAGTGGCTCTTATCCTTTTCTTATATTACAAAGGAACTCAATTTTCTCTAACCAGAAATCAGTCTAAGGGAATCAACGTTCTTCTTGTCTTTGTTTTTATTCAGTTCTTACTGGGCGTTTTTACACTTTTATACAGTGTTCCTCTAGCACTAGGATTAATTCATCAAATTATGGCTTTTTTCCTTTTGAGTGCCATGACCTACACTTTGCACCGATTGAGTAAATAATAACTTAAATTATATAGAAAGAGCTGGAAAATTCCAGCTCTTTTTTATTTAAGGATATCGCCCGAGCCCACGGCTCTCCATATTTGATAAACTTTTTTTTAAGCGGATTAAAATCCGCTCCTACAAAATGCGTCGAGCCAATGGCTCTCTCTTAATCATTAAAACCGCTCAAACACATTATAATTTAGAATATGGCCCAAGCCTACGGCTCTCCATATTGATAACCTATTTTTTAAAGCGAATTAAAATCCGCTTTAAAAAATGCGTCGAGCCAATGGCTCTCTCTTAATCATTGAAGCTGTTCAGGCACATTATAAAATTCCGAAGGAATGACAAATATTGTAGCAATGGATTTTGATCCATTGAAAAATAAATTCAACCCGCAAAAAAGTTCCGTAGGAACGATACATTTATTAAATAAGTTTACCCCAGCCAGTTTTTAAAGTCCTGCACTTTCTCACGGCTCACAATTACCTCATCCTCTTTATAAGTTGGCAAAATTACCTTTAACCGTGAATTGGTATAAACCTGAATTTCTTTTATCGCCGTAAGTGGAACAATGAATTTTCGGCTAACGCGAAAGAAATCTTTTTTATCGATTTCCTGCTCCAGGATTTCTAAAGTCGAATCAATTAAATAATTTCTATTATCAAAAGTATGAATGTAGGTTCCTTTATTTTCACTAAAGAAACACTCAATTTCGTCTGTTGTAATGACCTTTAAATGCTGTCCGATTTTAACTGTAAATCGTTTTTTATAATTCTTTTCAAAGGGATTTGACAACATTTGACGAATTTGTTCAAAATCAAGTTGCAAATTTGAATTTTCTGAACTTGTTTTGGGTAATCTGGTTTTGAATTTCGCAACAGCAACCTCCAGATCATCTTCATCAATGGGTTTTAAAAGATAATCGATACTGTTTAATTTAAAGGCTTTTAAGGCATATTCATCATAAGCTGTGGTAAAAATAATGGCGCTCTGAATATTTATTTTTTCGAAAATTTCAAACGACAAACCATCAGACAATTGAATATCCAGAAATATGAGATCCGGATGTTCATTATTTTCAAACCAATAAACGGATTCTTCAACAGAATGCAACATGGTCTTTACAGCAATATCTAACTTTTCGAGTTTTCGTTGTAGTAATCTTGCTGCCGGTTTTTCGTCTTCTATAATTAATGTGGTCATTTCGTAAGATGCAAAATTTAAAAATTCAGTTTAAAATTACTTCCATTTATTTTTATTTTCAGCCTCTTTCTTCATTATTTTTTGAATTTTCTTTTGCTCCCAATCTCTATTGAAAAAAACATCAGGGCCAAAAACAGAAATTCCATGAATCACTAAAGCAATTCCCCAAAAAAATGCAGTCGAATAAATTTCCCAATCACGGAATCCTCTAATGACAAAATGATCTCCTATATAACTTTGATTCAGACTTGAAACAATGATGATAATGTTCACCAATATATAAACTCTTAAATGCGAATAAAAGCCTTTAATTCTCTTTACTTTTTTGTATGCCAAATTGAAACTTTCGTCTGTACTAAACTCATGTGAATACTCTTCGTACATCTGTCTTCTAAACTGTCCCATATTATTTTGATTTAAAAATTATTGCCATTTTGTGTTATTGTTCTGTGCCTCTCTCTCCATATATTTTTGGATCTTTTTTTGTTCCCATTCATTGCTAAAAAAAATATCAGGACCAAATACGGTGAAAGCATGAATGACTAAAGCTACTCCCCAGCATATGGCTGTCGAATAAGTACGCCAGTCTAACAATCCATTTTCATAAACACTATGGCTGAAATAATCTCTGTTTAAATTAGAAACTATAATGATGGCATTCACAATCAGATACACTTTTAAGTGTGTGTAAAAGCCTTTGATTTTTTTCACTTTTCTGTAGGCTAAATTATAGCTTTCGTCTGTACTAATTTCATCTCTGTAAACTTCGTACCTGTCTCTTCTATATCGTCTCATTTTACTTTAATTATTGCCATTTATTTTTATTCTCTCTCTCTTTTTCCATCAGTTCTTTGATCTTTTTTTCTTCCCAGTCTTTTCCAAGAACCGGAAATACATTAAAGACTTTCAAACCGTGAAAAACCACTCCAACTCCCCACCACATTAAGGGCCAGTAAAACCATAAATGCCTTGGTGATGTATAAAGATTGATAAAAATCAGAACAAGATTTACAATAACGTATGCTGTTAAATTGCCATAGAAACCTTTGATTTCCTCCACTCTCTTTTTTGCGAGGTAATATTTATCCTCTTCATTCAAATTTACTTCCATGACTACTCCCATTTTTGTTTTTTTTCCTTTTTCTCTAAGATGCTCTTCATTTTACGCTCTTCCCACTCTTCTCCAAAAATTTTAAAAGAAGCGAATATATCTATCGCCGATACTACAAAAGCAGTGGTCCAGATACACATAACAAATCCGTTCAGATATTGTACAGGAAAAATATTAAGTGGAAGTCCAAAATAATCTTTTAAAATATAAAGTATAAGACCCACACTGTAGAAAATCACATGGGTGTAAAAAGCCTTTAACTTCACCACCTTTTTACTTGCCATCTTTTGAAGTTCGAAATCTTCCTGTTCCTTATTAAAATTAGTTTCCATAATTATTCTCAGGTTTTCTTAATTTTTCTTTTTCCAAAATTTCTTTGATTTTCTTCTCTTCCCAATCTTTACTGAAAAAAGGCGGGATATCAAACACTGTCAGTCCATGAATGACTACTCCTACACCCCAACCTAAAACGCACCAGACAAACCATAAATATTCAGGCGAGGTTATAAGATTTACGGTTATCACAATAATGTTTACCAGTATAAAAACCGCCAGGTGCTCGTAAAACTCTCTAATTTCTTTTACTTTTTTCTTGGCCTGATAAAAACGTTCAGCTTCTATAAAATCCTTTTCCATGGCTACTTCCAGTTTTTTTGTTTGTTTTCACGTTCCAGAATCTCTCTTATTTTTCGTTCTTCCCAATCTGAGCTGTACCCAAATACTTTAAAAGCATGCATGACAACTCCAAATCCCCAGCCTAAAGCCGAGAACCAAAACCACTGAAATCCAGGAGAGTACCTCAAATTTATAAAAATTAAAAATGGTACCACACAACAATATGAAATTACGTTACCGTAAAAACCTTTTAGTTCCTCTACTCTTTTCTTAGCTCTGAAATAAGCTTTATTTTCGTCGCTATATTCTGCACTTGTTTCCATAACTGTAATTTGTTTGGTTAAAATTGGAATTTTAACGGTGAAATTTTCTTCGTTTTGTTCAATCAGAACCTTTCTGTTGGTTACAATTGAATATCGGTTAACAATGTTCTGCAGCCCAACTCCCTGTCTGTCCTGTAAAACTTCTTTCTTCTGAAAATCATTTTGTATCGCCAGATAATCTCCCTCTACAAAAATCCTGATATGCAACGGTTTTTGCTCGCTAACGATATTGTGTTTTACCGTATTCTCCAGTAAAAGCTGCAAGGATAGCGGAACTACTTTTGCATCGGGATTAATATTTGTCGTTGGTAATTCATAAAACAAACTATTCTCGAATCGCATTTTAAGCAAATTCATATAGGTTTTAGCAAACGACAGTTCATCTTCAACAGAAACCAGCTCCTTGTCTTTTTGCTCTAAAACGTAGCGATAGATTTTAGACAAAGAGGTCGTAAATCGTTGTGCATTATCCGGATTTTCTTCAATTAAAGAACTAAGAACGTTTAAACTGTTAAAAAGAAAATGTGGGTCTATTTGATTTTTTAAACTTTCGAATTTTGCATTTGCCGTTCCTGCAATAATTTTTTGCTGTGTTACCTCAAATTTAGATGCCTGCTTCCACTTCACCATAAAGCTTCGGGCCTGCATGAAAGTTGACACTCCGAGAGACAGAATCACATAAAATAGGTGAGCCCAAATCATCCTTTCACTAAAAAACTGATCCGGTGGAAGATGCTGAACAAATACGCAAACAACATAATTGATTCCCAAAACAACCGGAACGGTATACAATATGGTAATCAAAATTCCATAATACACCCTTAAGTTTGTTTGTTCCAGCCAATCCCACTTTTTGTCCAAAAGAACGTTAATAAATCCGTTACCAAAGCCCAATCCAAAAGAGTAAAGGCAGCTTATCCCGAAGGTTAGCAATACATTTTCAATATTTAAATCGTGACCAAGAAAAGCGCAGAATAAAATGGTAAAGACCATAGAAATCTTGAAACACATAAGGGTTCCACTTTTTAATTCAGCAAACGAGTTTCTATGATCTTTCATTCTATTCTGTTGGTATTAAATTTATTTTTTACAATTCTTTTGCGTTTCCAAAGCTCTTTCTAATCCCCATTTTGGAGAAAAAGGTGTCGCTGGTTTAAAAGTAGCAAAAAGTTCGACAGCTTTATCCACCTGTGCACATAACGGTTTGGTATCAACCCCGGACCATTTTGCTCCTCCAATCTGGTAATCCGCTTCACCAAAAACAATTCTCGGATTATTCGGGTCTATCGCTTTTCCTTTTGCATAAGCTTCCATTACTTTAGCCGAATATTTCATTCCGTTTGTCATTGGATCAGCTACTACCCAGGCTGTATAGATTAAAGCCTGCATCGCATATAATTCGGCATTATTTTGATCTTTAACAAATTCTGTATCCAGTGCATCTTGCGCTTTCGTAAGCAGCAAATCAATTTTTGTTTTATCTTTTTCAGAAAATGCAGCTGTAGTGTTGATTAAGGCTACATAGTAATTTGGCAAGTAACTGTTTTTTTCTGCTGCAGCAATTCTTTCAAACATAGCCGAAGCTTCAGTATTTTTTCCTTCTTTCCAAAGTCCGAAAGCTTTTCCCATTCCTTGTTCAAATTGTGTTTGTGCAGATATTAAACTGCAGATAAATAAAGTAATAATGGTAATAATCTTGGTCATGATTTCTTGTTTTTAAAGTTGTTAAATATTTTAAATTTTGATATTCTAAGTTTTTATTGATGATTAAAACTCTCTTTTTTTTAGGTTCAAAGGTTCAGAGTTCCAAAGTGGCAAAGTTTTTATTTTCTTATCCGTTAACCTTTGTCTATTTGTTCCTTGTTAATTTATACTTCAAAAGTATATCGGATTTTATTCTTTTAAAATTAAATGATACCGAGTTGTTGATTTTGATGACTGAATTGTTTTTTTTCTGAGTTGCAAAGGTGCAAAGCGACAAAGGTGCAAAGATTCCAAAACTGGATAAAGCATTTCTTACACTAACCTAATTATGTCCTTCAATTTTCAAAACCCTTAGGCCTCTGAACCTTTGAACCTCTGAACCTTTGAACCTCTGAACCTTTGTAACTATGTCGCTTACAAATTTTTCAACTGATTCTCGTTTTTATTCTGACTGATGGTCCAGAAGAAACCAACGAAGAAAAAGCGATCGGCGGTTGGTATAATGGCTTGTCTATTGTAAACTCCGTTGGTATCGGGATTTCTTGCGTAATCATATCCAAAAACATTTTGAGTTCCCAATACATTTGAAACAGAGAAATACAGAATTTTTTGAGTGGTTAATAAATAAGCCCAGTTGAAGCTCAAACTATTATACGCTTTTGTTCTTCCATTCATGAACTGCGTCTGATTTGGATCGTTGTACGGACGTCCGGAACTGAAACTGTTCGTAAAACCAATCTGAGATTTCCAATCGGTAATAAAATATTTGGTTACGACAGACAGGGTATGATGAGCCACAAAACTAGGAGTTACCATCGCTGGAAAATTCTTGTACTGTCTCTCTGAATCGATATAGGAATAAGAAATCCAGTATTCCAGATTTTTATGCAGATTGCTGTCTCTCCAAAACAAATCCAATCCTTTTGCATAGCCCGAACCGTTGTTGTTGAAAACCGAATTGTACTGAATATCTCGCGTATTGTATTGTACTAAATTGCTATAGTCTTTATAGTAAGCCTCTGCTCTAAAAGTTTGTCCCGGTTTGGTGAACTGATAATTTAAGATATAATGTCTCGCTTTCTCACTTTCAAACTGATGGTATTTGGAGTATTTAATATAATCGACTACCGGTGTCTGTGTAAAATCTCCGTAAGCAAACGAAAACTGACTGGTTTTTGAAATTTTATACGCAAGAGAAGCTCTTGGCGCAATGTTTGTTTCGTTTAGCAAACTGTTATTCGAAAGTCTGAAACCTACTTTTGCAGCCAGTTTTTTCGAGAATAGAATATCTCCTTCCGTATAAAAAGCAGCAATATTAGAATCGTAGCCATTTGCTGTTTTTATAGTATTATTATCTGTATAATTTTCATTAAACTTTGTGATGAAATAATCGGCTCCAAATGACAACTTGAAATAATTCGAGATGTTTTTTCTCAATTTTAATTTTAGCTGAGCTGCATTTTCATTATTGTCCACATCATTAATATCAAACTTAATTTTGTTTTTGCTGTACCCGTAACTAACTCCTGATGTGAGTTGCCAGCCTGTTCCAAAATCTCCCTTATATGATGCATTCAGATAAAAGTTATTATTGTCCAGATCCGTTCGGATAGGATTCGCAAAGTTGACATTTTTCTGATTCAAATCGAATTTCTCTGCATCAAAAGCAGCGTAGAATTTAAAAATTCCTCTTTCAAAATTATAACGATATACTGCCTCACCACCCAAAGACTGATACGGATTATTCCAATCTACGTTTTGCGGAATTACAGCCTGATAAGGTGCCAGATTAATATAATTGGTATTGATACTGAACGAGCTTTTTTTCCATTTTTGAGTATTCCCTACTCCTAAACCTACAGTCATTAAAGCAATATCCGTTTTATTCTGATCCGGTTCATCCTGAGTGTTTAGCAACAAAACACTTGATAAAGCTTCACCATATTCTGCGGAATATCCTCCGGTTGAAAATGCAATTCCGCTAAACAAAAATGGAGAGAATCGGCTTCGGGTTGGCAAATTATTAGTCGTTGCGCCATAAGGCTGTGCTACACGAAGTCCGTCTACAAAAGTTTGTGTTTCGCTTGCCTCACCTCCACGAACAAATAAACGTCCGTCTTCGCCAACACTTTGTGTTCCCGGTAAAGTTTGTAAAGCTGCAATAATGTTTCCCGCAGATCCGGCGGTAGTCACAATATCCAGAGGTTTTAAAACTGAAACTCTTGCTTTATCCCCTGATTCTAAAGTCCCGGCGGTGATAACAACAGCATCAAGTGCATTTACATTCTCTCTGAGTTTTACCGTTTGATCTTTATAATTGGCAACATCTATTTCCTGTTTGAATGTTTCGAAAAGCAAAAAACTCACTACCAAAAATTTATTTCCTTTTTCGCTGGTTTCGAATGAAAAACTACCGTTTTCAGCACTTGTGGCTCCGTCATAAGTTCCGTCAATGTAAATATTAGCGCCCTGAACCGGCTTTCCTTTTTGATCAACAACTTTTCCTGAAATCGTATTCTGGGCAAAAGTAAAAATGGTAAAGAATAATAAAATAAAAGTAATTTTGGTTTTCATGATTTTGGTTTTTGATAGAGCAAATGTATTTTAACATTTCCTGTTAAAAAATATTAAATAACCCAATTGTAGAATTTTAAGGATGAGTTGTAAATATCTAATTTGTATCTTAGCTATGAATTCTAAAATCTTCACTTATGTCAGAAAGCAAAAGAATTTCAAATCTGTATCAATCCATTTATAATGGAGATCCATGGCTGGAAGTTAACTTAACCAAAACTTTAGAAAACGTAACTGCCGCACAGGCCTACCGGAAAATAAATCCTAACTTAAATACCATTTGGGAAATTACCAACCATTTGATCCAATGGAGGAGAAACATTCTAAACCGTATGCAGGGAGAGACTGTAATAACACCGGATCACAACTATTTTGTGCCTGTTTTAGACCCATCAGAAGCAGCTTGGGAGCAATCGCTTCAAAGTCTGGCAAAATCACAGGAAGCCTGGAGTACTTTCTTTCAGGATTTTGATGATGCCGATTTGGCTAAAATTTATGTCCATAATGGTCATACTTATTATGAACATCTTCACGGAATTATTCAGCATGATGTGTATCATTTAGGACAAATTGTTATCTTGAAAAAACTTCTTTAAAATAAGTATGCTATGAAAAAATTGTTTTCAATTTTCGCTTTATTGTTTGTAATCGCTATTGGATTCGCTCAGGAATCAGAAACTAAATTTGATGAAAAACTGGCTAAATCTCTGAATGCGGATGAGTATGGAATGAAAAAATATGTCTTCTGTCTTTTAAAATCAGGAAGCAACACCACCGCATCCAAAGAAGAAAGCAAGAAACTGTTTGAAGGTCATATGGCAAATATTGGAAAATTAGCCAAAGAAGGAAAACTGGTTGTTGCCGGTCCTTTTATGAAAAACGACCGAAATTATCGAGGCATCTATATTTTTAATGTTGAAACTATAGAGGAAGCAAAAGCATTGGTAGCAACAGATCCTGCCATAAAAGCCAATTTGCTTGAAGCCGAATTAACCCCTTGGTATTCCAGTGCTGCTTTGCAGGAAACTTTAAAAATACACGATAAAATTGCCAAGAAAAAAATATAAAAACACTTTATGAAAACTGAGAAGGAAAAAATGATTGCCGGAGAATATTATCTGGCAGGTGACCCTATTTTAGTAAAAGAACGCCGAAAAGCCAAAAACTTACTGCACCGCTTAAATGTTACTGAATACCGAATGACCAAAAAAGCAAAGGAAATTTTAGCAGAATTAATTCCGAATGCAGGCAAGAGTTTTTATATAGAACCTCCTTTTCATTGTGACTATGGTTACAATATTTCATGTGGCGATAACGTTTATTTTAATGTAAACTGTGTTGTTTTGGACTGTGCTCCGGTAAATATTGGATCAAATGTGTTCTTTGCACCAAACGTTCAAATTTATACCGCCACCCATCCGCTTGACGCTGAACTCAGAAAAACACTCGAAAATGCCTTACCCATTTCTATCGGAGATGATTGCTGGATTGGCGGAAATACGGTAATTTGTCCGGGGATCACCATCGGAAAAGGCTGTGTGATTGGTGCGGGATCAGTAGTGACCAAAGACATTCCGGACAACTCGCTGGCCGTTGGAAATCCGGCAAAAATTATTCGAAAATTAAATCAGGAACCCCAATAAAAAATCAATGCTTACCTTAAATAAAGTTCACCATATTGCCATTTTATGCTCGGATTATCAAAAGTCTAAAACTTTCTATACGGAAGTTCTGGGACTTACCATCATTAGAGAAATCTATCGTGAAGAACGTCAATCCTACAAACTAGATTTGGCTCTGAATGGTATTTATATTGTCGAATTGTTTTCGTTTCCCAATCCGCCAAAAAGACCTTCAAGACCCGAAGCTGTCGGCTTGCGTCATTTGGCTTTTGAAGTCATTAACTTAGAGGAAACCATCGCTTTTTTAAACACTAAAAACATCGAATCAGAGCCTATCCGAATCGATGAATTTACCGATAAGCGATTCACTTTTATTGCCGATCCTGACGAATTACCCATTGAATTTTATGAAAGATAAGATCAAAACGAACAGAAGATATTTTCTTTAACTGATAATTTTAACACAATATATGGAGCGATTTGTATTAAAAACCGAATTTGATTAGCTAATTTTGTAATCCGCATAAAAAAATGCGATTTCAAAATCAATCTCTGATGAACAAAACGGCGAAAATCAAAAAAAATCATCAATTTATTGTCCTCAAAAAATTAGTTATTGTTTCCATATTAATAGGCTTTCTTTCTGCCTTTTTAGGAATCTCCCTTAAAAAAATTACCGAGTATTACGAAGAAATTTTCTTTCATGAAGTCTCCGTAAATCCTGTTTTTTATATCATCTTCCCCGTTTTTGGATTGTCTGTTATTTACTTTCTTAGACAATATCTCTTTAAGAAAAAAGAAAACAAGGGCATTAAAGAGGTTTTCGAAAGCACCAAATCCTCTTCCAAAAACTTGCCTTCTTATAAAATTCCGTCCCATTTTATCAACGGATTACTGACGGTAATCTTTGGAGGCTCTACCGGAATTGAGGTTTCAACCGTAGTGGCCACCGCCACCATTGGCTCTGTTGCACAGCAAAAAGAAAATGTGTTTCGCCAATACAAGACCGAACTAATATGTGCAGGAGTTGCAGCGGGAGTAACCGCTTTATTCAGCAGTCCGATTGCGGGAATTTTATTTGCTTTAGAAGTAATCTCCAGAAAAGTAACCCGTGCTTTTATTATTTCCAATATTATTGCCGTTTCCATTGCTTTTGGTTTGCTCTCTATTTTAAAAGAAGAACCTTTATTCACAGTCTCCATTACAACTTGGCATTTAAAAGCGATTCCCTACTTTATACTTTTAGGAATTTTAGCTGGACTAAATTCAGTTTATCTCACACGTTGCGTGCTGTTTTTTAAATCTCAATTCGGAAAAATCGATACACATTATTATAAAATCTTAATTGGTTCAGTGGTTTTAAGCATTTCTCTTTTTATTTTCCCTCAATTGTATGGAGAAGGATATCACGCTATAAAAGGGATATTCAGCACTACATCTGAAATTCCATTAACCATAACTTTATCGCTAACATTGATTGGTGTATTGATTCTTAAACCAATTGTAACCTCTATCACACTGGCTTCCGGAGGCGATGGTGGAGTATTTGCACCAAGCTTGTTTATTGGAGCTTTTTTAGGATTACTATTGGCATCTGTATTGAATACCTTTTTTCACGTACATGTAATTCCTGTAAATTTTATGATTATCGGAATGGCGGCTGTTTTAAGCGCCAGCATTCATGCTCCTTTTACAGCAATATTCTTAGTTTGCGGATTAACTAACGATTACACATTGTTTATCCCAATCTTGGTCGTTTGTTTGATATCAAAATATACCGCAAAAATGATTTATCCTTATACCGTTTATACTTATTCGCCAGGTTTACTAAAATAAATTTTCAAACACTGATATAACACATCAGTTCAGGTTTTAGTCCTGAATTTAAAAAATACCACATCAAATATTTAGCAAATATGCCAACTCCAAAAATAAAAAGAGGCTATCGTAAAACCCGTTATATACTTTACAAAGAGACTTTAATCGATTATAAAGAACATTTTTGGTCATTTATTGGATCTTTTATTGGTATTGGAATCCTTTCTTATCTGGAATCTATTCGCTTTTCCGGCACCGATATTGTTTTCTTAATTGGTTCTTTTGGAGCCTCGAGTGTATTGGTTTACGGAATCATTCAAAGTCCGTTCTCCCAACCCCGAAATTTAATTGGAGGGCATGTAATCTCAGCAATTATCGGAGTAACCGTAAACCAACTAATTCCGGACATTGTTTGGCTGTCTGCACCTTTGGCTGTTTCCTTATCGATTATATTTATGCAAATTACCAAAACGCTTCATCCTCCCGGAGGAGCCACTGCACTTATTGCGGTTACAGGTTCTGCTCAGATAAAAGACCTGGGTTATATGTATGTATTTTCTCCCGTTTTAGACGGTGTCCTTATTTTATTCATAACGGCATTAATTTTCAATAATATGACTTCGAGCAGAAGCTATCCGAGCCACAGTACCTACCACAAACATTATCACAAGATCAGGAAAAGATTAATCGGAAAGTAATTGCTTTTCTCACGACAGTCATCTGAGCCGGAGTCAGAGCTTATTTATTACAAAAGACTCATACTGTGCTACCTCCGACGAATAAAAAATCTTTTCAACAATTCGTAAATCAAAATTCGTAAATCGTTAATTATACTTTACCTTTGCCCTTTCAATAAAAACAACGATTATGGTTTATAAATTTAGAGTAATTCTAGACGCCGAAGAAGATATTTTTAGAGACATTGCTATTCTTGAAGACGATACTCTTGAGGATTTACACAATGCTATCTTCAACGCTTTTGGTTTTGACGGAATGGAAGTGGCTTCGTTTTATACCTGTGATGAAACCTGGAATCAGGAAGACGAGATTCCGCTTTTTGATACTGGTGACGTTCCTGGTGAGCAAAGAACGATGGGCGATTATCCGTTATCTTCTATTTTAGACGAACAAAATACCAAAATTATCTATGTATATGATTTCATCAATATGTGGACATTCTTAGTTGAATTAGCTGCTATTGAAGATCAAATCGCAGGAGCTCCATACCCAGAAACGCTATTCTCACACGGAGAAATGCCGGACGAAGCTACAGAAAAGAACTTTGAAGCCGACATGCACGACGATATCTACGGAGAATTTGAAGACGATCTTGATGAGGATGATCTTGACATGTTCGAAGGCGATGACAGCTTTGAAGATTATGGATTTGAGGAGAATTGGAATTAGTGTAAGTTACTTAGGTTCTGAGGCACTAAGGTTCTAATATTTTTATTTTTGAAAGTTTTTTCTTATTTTTAATTTTTCAAATTAAAAATATTTTCATGAGTAATTTTAGAAATCTGCTTATCTGGCAAAAGTCAATGGCTCTCACTACCAAAATTTATTTTTCAACAAAACATTTTCCAAAAGAAGAAATCTTCGGATTGACTTCACAAATTAGGCGCTGCTCCATCTCTATCCCCAGCAATATTGCCGAAGGATTTGGAAGAGAAAGCGACAAAGATCTTTTACGTTTTTTGGGTATTTCCATTGGGTCATTGTTTGAAATGCAAACCCAACTTGAAATTGCAAAAAACATATCTTATTTAAAAGAAGACGATTTTAACAATCTATACGAGGACAGTCGCGAAGTAGAAAGAATGTTAGTTTCTTTTATAAAAAAAATAAAACAAAGAAACTAAACCTTAGTAACTTAGCATCTGAGAACCTCAGCACCTAAAAAATATGATCAACTTATTCAACACCCACATCGATACGCTTGCGATACACCGCGTAGGGAACAAAAGCAGAAACGAAGCGATTTTTTTATCGGAACAACCATTTAATTTAAATGATGAAATTGTTCCTTTGATCAAAGAGTACTTTTTTAAGCCTTTCAGAGAGAAAGAGGAAAACTATTATCAGTTTGCGCACGAAGTTGATTTAGACTACAACGACATGTTTAAATATGCGACAGAAATTTTTAGCAACCCTGGAAATTTACACGAGGTTTCAAAAAAAATCACCACGCATTTATTCGAACAATCCAATCACCCGCACATTAAAAACGGAGAGGTTTATATCACGTACCTGACCAATCTAAGTATCGACAATAATGTTGTAGATGCTATTGGAATCTTTAAAAGTGAGTTACAAGCTGATTTTTTACAATTTGAAGAGAAAGAAAGTAATCTTGAAATGATCCTGCAACAAGGAATCAACTTAAGCAAATTAGATAAAGGATGTTTGATTTTTAACTATAAAAAAGAAGAAGGATACAAAATCCTAACCGTTGACAGTAACCGTTATGACGCGCGCTACTGGTTAGAGCACTTTTTATCTGTTGATGCTTTTGAGGATGAAAACTTCATCACTAAAAAATACTTAAAATTCTGCCAGAACTTCGCCAAAGATGTAGTTTTACCAGCAGAAGACAAAAAAGAAGAAGTAATGTTCATGAACCGATCTGTGAATTATTTTGCAAAAAACGATCAGTTTGAAGAACAAAATTTCTTAAACGAAGTATTAGACAATCCTGAATTAATTCCTGAATTCAAAAACTATAAAGTGGATAAGGGAGAAAAATACAGCATCGAAGATGTAACCTCATTCCCTATTGCTAACGCAGCAGTTTCAGACGCCAGAAAATCGATCAAAAATGTGATCAATCTGGACACACACATTCAGATCAAAATGGATTTTATTAACCCTGAAAGTGCTGAAAAATTTGTTGAAAAAGGCTGGGATGAAGAAAAACAAATGTATTACTACTTAGTGTATTTCAATAAAGAAGAGAAAAGCTAAGGGTCATTCATTTTCTATTACTTACTTAAAGCAAAAAACGGCAACTACACTAGTAATTGCCGTTTTTTTATGCTTCACTCCAAAGTTACAGTACTGAAAACATCGCTTTCAGAATATCATCGTAAACCTTTTTATCGTTCTCTCCGGAGCGAGCTAACACCCTGATTCCGGTATAATTATTAAAGATAAAACGAGCCAGCATTCTTGCTTCTAATTGCTTTGAAATTTGTCCAGCCTGCTGTCCTTTTTTTACTGCCGTCAAAAAAATCTCCTCCACCGTTTGCCGGTTATCGCTCACAATTTTAGCAATCTCTTCGTCATGCATCGCGAGTTCAACAGCAGCATTTACAACAAAACATCCCTTTGTCATTCGGTCATCCAGACTTTCAATAACCGCCTGTTTAAAAATCTCGGTTAAGGTTTCTTTTATATCTTTGGATTGGTTTAAAAGGTTTCTTGTGGCTTCCTGCCCATGTTCCAGATACCTTCTTAAAGCTTTTGAAAAAAGTTTCTGTTTGTCTCCAAAAGTATCATACAAACTTGAACGGCTTAACCCCAAATGCGTTACCAGGTCCTGCGCCGAAGTACCGTTATATCCTTTACACCAAAAAATTTCTATCGCTTTATCCAGAGCCTTATCCTCATCAAATTCTTTTGTTCTGGCCATAACTTCATAATTAAATTCTCTTACAAAGATACGAAAAATTACGGAACGATTGTTCCGTAATTAGAGCAAAAAATTAAACCACCGTGTTTACAGTAAGCCCGCCATCTACCACAATTTCGGTTCCTGTAATAAACGAAGCATCGTCTGACGCAAGAAAAGTAACTGTCTTAGCAATCTCTGAAGCTTTACCAAAACGTTTCAATAAAATTTTATCACTTAACGCTGCACCAAATCCTTCGATTTCTGCTTTTTCTAATCCTAATTTTCCAAAAATAGGCGTTTCAATAGGTCCCGGTGAAATTGCATTAATTCTGATATTTCTGGGTGCCAGTTCTGTTGCAAAAACTCGGTTTAAAGATAACAGAGCTGCTTTACTTGCCGCATAAACTCCTGAATTTTCCATACCAACATTGGCATTTATAGAGGTATTAAAAATAACAGAACCTCCGTCATTTAAAATAGGCAACAACTTTTGAAGTGTAAAATAAACTCCCTTAACGTTCACATCCATAATCGAATCGTAATGACCTTCGGAAGCAGATTCCAAGGGAGCAAAAGAAGCGATTCCGGCATTTAAAAACAGGATATCAATTTTACCAAATTGGTCTTTCACTTCGGCAACTAAACCGTCAATTGATTTTAAATCGGATTGGTCCGATGCAATTCCGGTTACTTTCAATTCAGCTTCTGCTTTTGCCAAGGCTTCTTTGTTTCTTCCCGTCACAATTACTTTTGCCCCATTTGCTGCCAAATCCGCTGCAGCTGCATACCCTATTCCGCTATTTCCACCTGTTACAATGGCTACTTTATTCTCTAATTTTTTCATTTCAATTGTTATTAAATTACTGATTATTTGATTATTCTGATACAAAGATATAATAACGGAACAATCGTTCCGTTATTAATTACGTTAATATTTTGTTAAACAAAAAAGATTGCGTTTTACCCCTGTTATTGACAAGCTTTTGCTCTATGCTATTATAAAGGAAAGAAATAATGAAATGCTAAAAATTCTTAATTTATGCTTAAATTTACAGTCTAAATCAATTCAGATGGATATTCATTTATACAACGAAAGTCCTTTCGAAACGATCATCTCCTTTCATAAGCTTATCGAATCTTTCGAAGAAATTGCTTTGTCGGATGTTGATTACAGGGCTAACTACGCAAAAGCCATTTTAAAACAAATAGAATCAATTCCTGAGCTTAGAACGGGAATTAAGGAATATGCCCTTATTAAAGACAATGAAGCTTTAATCAGGAATCTTTTGGCTGATATCTTCCCAACTGCTTTGACAAATAACGAAATAAAAGCGGTTACTATCCCCTTTCAGAATTTATATTTCAACTATACAGAACGCTTTAAAAAAATCTTAAGCAACGCAGGATCAGAGTTTGATATGGAAATTCGGGATTTTGACGATCATCAGTTCTATGTCAACAACTGCTGTATTATTTTAGGTGCTTATTACAAACAGCGTATCGATTTTAACAACCCTTTTTTCTATGATATTCCCGATGAAAATGGAATAGAAAAGCACTATCGTATTCTATACAATGCCGATTTCATGGAAGTTATTCCAACAGAAAAATCAATAGCTTTAACTCAGGATGATATTGACTTACTGCTGGACAACTACCACGATCTTGAACTCTGGAAATCGAAATTCCCTGCTGGAAGCTGGATTTTAAAAGGTTTTGGAATTGTTTCTTTGTTCGACGCTACTACAGAAAGTGCAATTTCAAACCTGAAAAGCAACTTATTGAAACCTGATTCAAAAACGGCTGCTACAAATGAAATTGTATTCAATATTTTTAAATCGATTTTTAAAATTCCAGATTTAAAGGTGGGATTTATTGTATACAATCCGGAGGAAGAAAAATTTATCAGACCTGTTAAATTTGACACTCAGATGCAGAGTTTTCTACTTTCAAAAGATCAGGAAATTGATTGCAAGAATGCTTTTTTCGGATGTACCTTCGAGAAATTACTAAACGATAAAGAACCTTTGGTGATCTCTAATGTCGAAAAATTTATTGCCGAATCACATAATATAAAACTGGGGGAGCACCTGCTAAAACAAGGAATCCAAAGCTGCGTTTTTGCTCCTATCATAAAAGATGGGCAGTTACTGGGCGTTGTAGAATTAGTTTCTTCCCAAATAAAAGCGCTCAATACGATTAATGCTACTAAACTGGAACTGGTACTGCCTTATTTAACTGATACAATTGATCGTTACAATACGGATATGCAGCATCAGATTGAAGCCATTATTCAGCGCGAGTACACCACCATTCACCCAAGTGTGTACTGGAAATTCAAAAAAGAATCGCAAAACTATTTTCAAAATATCAATCATACCAAGGATTATATTTTTAAAGAAATTGTGTTTAAGAATGTATATCCACTTTATGGGCAAATTGATATCAAAGGCTCTTCCGAACATCGAAATGAAACGGTTAAGATCGACCTTAAAAATCAATTGACTGCTTTGCTGAAAATTTTCGAATCTCAGAATACAAACCACAATCTGGTCCTCTTGGAACAGCGTAAATTTGAACTGGAATCTTTTCGCGATGAGCTTGACGCTCCTTTAAAAGCAGATACCGAGCAATATATTCAGCGTTATATTGAAGAAGAAATTCATCCTCTTCTAAAAAATACGAAAGAAACCGAAAAAAGCGAAAAACTGGAACGGAAGTACTTTGAGAGTCTTGACTCAAAAAGTGGACTGTTTTATCAGGAGCGAAAGAAGTTTGATAATGCGATGTCTATTATCAACAAAAAATTAGCCTCGGTTCTGGACAAAAAACAACTTGAAGCACAGCAGATTTACCCACACTATTACGAACGATTTAAAACAGATGGTGTTGAGCATAACCTCTATATCGGAGCTTCTATTGCGCCAAATCAACCCTTTGATATGATGTATCTGCACAACTTGCGTTTGTGGCAGTTACAAACCTTGTGCGAAATGGAACTTGAACATCATCAGCTTAAAGAATCACTCCCGTACGAACTGGATGTGACTTCTTTAATTTTAGTGTTTACTTCTCCGCTTTCGATCCGTTTCAGAATGGATGAAAAACGCTTTGATGTTGACGGAACCTACAATGCAAGATATGAAGTGGTGAAAAAACGCATCGACAAATCGAATATCAAAGGCACAAAAGAACGTATTACGGAGAAAGAGAAAATTACAATTGTGTATTCTCAAAACAGTGAGGAAGCTGAATATTTGAAGTACATCAAATACTTGCAGCACAAAAAAATTCTCGAGCCTTCCATCGAACAATTTGAAGTCGAAGACCTTCAGGGAGTTTCGGGTCTAAGAGCCATTCGTGTTAAAGTAATCAACAACAATACAAATCCCGTAGCGAAAAAAATTACCTATCAGGACTTATTAGATGAGCTCAACTAATTTTTAGTTGAGCTTTTATATGGATTTAAACGCAATTACAAAAGAGATTACGGTAACAATGATACCGATCATAAAAAGATTGTAAGCAATACGCAGTAAATTATATTTGCGCTGTAACACCAATCCTAAATAATATAAATCTTTTATCATGGTTGAATACAGGTAATCTTTGTCTTTCATCATTTCGTTCATCGCCCAGTCATATTCTTCAAGAGGCATTTTGTAGAAGTTTCCAAAGAATAATAAATTAATTTTCTTGGCTTCGATATCCTCACGTGTAAAAACACCGGTTGTTACTTTTGGTCGCGTAGATAAAATAGCAAAAATAATGGTCACTACACTTGAAATCAGCATGATAAAAGTGGGAACAACCAAATGCGCATTCTTCGGACTGTCTAATTTAGGGATAATCGTAGAAAGTGCAATCGAAATGATAATAGCATTTACAGACAATAAAATATTTGCTTTACTATCGGCAATCCCGCTTAAACGGGTATGATTTCCTAAGGTAACACGAAACAATGTGTCGATACCACGATCCGGTTTTTCTATTTTATCTCTCCTTCTATTCTCTTCTTCAATTTTTTCGGCTTCTTTTTTTTCCTGCTTTTCAATCTTTTTCTGAACCATCAACAAATTCCTCTCTTTTAAAGGCTGCCATTTTCTAAGCGCATAATCCGTATAAAAACGGTGCTTATTCATTAGAAAATTCAGGTTTTCTTTTGCCCATTCGGCATTTGAAAAGTTTAAATTCCAGGTATTCTTTAATTCTATTCGCAATAATTCGCAGGTCGTTGCATACTCAGTACCCATAAGATGAGCAAAATCGGCATCCTTGATTATTTTCTCCAAATGTGTTTTAGGAATATACTCTTTTACGGTGGCCAGAATCAAACCGGAAACCTGTGTTATGACTTCATCCGACAGTCCTTTTTCCTTCAAAAAAGTCGTAACAATTTTCACGCTCTCCTGTTCGTGATTCTCATAACCATTAATATATCCGGTATCATGAAACCAGGCCGCTACTAAAAGTACTTCCTTCTGCTCAGCCGTAACATCTTCCTTTTTGCAAAGCTCTTTTACAGCATTTACGACCGTTAAAGTATGGTTAAAATTATGATAAGAATATAAATTAGAAAGTTTATCTTTGAGTAAATTACTAACAAAATCTTCGGATTGTTCTATTAAATTCATAAAGAATATTTTTACACCACTAAATTATGAAATTGTTTTTGGATAATCATTTTATTGCGAAAATTAAAACCTGTTCTTTGGCAATAGCTGTCTTGCTGCTCCCCTATTCCTGTGCGACTCATAAAGCACAATATGGTAAAAATGTCAGTGCTAACGAAACGGAAAACGCAACAGATACCATAAAAATTGCACACACTTTTTATTTAGTGGGTGATGCCGGAAACGCCGACGAAGAAAAAGCACAGCAAACTCTTGAATTACTGCATCAAAAGCTAAAAAAAGCGAGTAAAAAATCGACCTTACTTTTTTTAGGAGATAATATCTATCCGAAAGGTTTTCCTGCCCATAATGAGGGACCAGAAAAGACTTTGGCCGAAACGAAACTGACCAATCAATTAAAACTTACCGAAGGATTTAAAGGAAAAACGATTGTCATTCCCGGAAACCACGATTGGTACAATGGTATCAAAGGTCTTGAACTTCAGGCTGAATTTGTTACTAAATATTTAAACGATAAAAAAGCCTTTTTACCCCGAAAAAGCTGTGCTATAGAAGCTGTTAAAATAGACAGCACAACTGCTTTAGTAACGATTGACAGTGAATGGTTTCTGGAAGACTGGAACAACCACCCTACTATAAATGACAATTGTGATATTAAAACCAGAGAAGATTTCTTTGACGAACTGGAAAGTGTTCTTAATAAAAATCAGGAGAAAACGGTCATTCTTGCCATACATCATCCCCTCATGAGCAACGGATCGCATGGCGGTCAATATTCGTTGGAAAAGCAACTGTTCCCTCTGGAACAAAAAATTCCGCTTCCGGTAATTGGTTCCTTTATTAATTTACTGCGAAAAACTACAGGTGCCAGTCCGCAAGACATTCAAAACAAACAATATACTGCTTATGCCAAGCGCATTAAAACGCTGCTGCAAAAACAAAAAAATGTGATTGTCGTTTCCGGCCACGATCACAATCTGCAGTATGTAAACAAGGAAAATATTAAGCAGATTATTAGTGGTGCCGGATCAAAATCTGAAGCTGCAAGGGCCATTAATTCAAATGATTTCTCTTATGGAGGAAACGGTTATGCTACCTTAACTTTATTCAAAAGCGGAGATGCGAAAGTTTCTTTCTTCGGAAATGAAAACAATCACGAAAAGCTACTTTTTGAGCAGGAAATCATAAAGGCTAAAGAAATCAACTGGGCTGCTGATGTTCCGAATAATTTCCCTCCTAAAATTACGACTTCTATCTATTCTCAAAAAATGACTCAGAAAAGTCTGTTTCATAAGTTTCTTTTCGGAAACCACTATAGAAAATATTACAGCTTACCCATTGAGGCTAAAACCGCAACTCTGGACACTTTAATGGGAGGTTTGAAACCTATTCGTGAAGGTGGCGGACACCAGTCTAAATCTTTAAGAGTATCTGATCCTAAAGGCCGTGAATATGTGATGCGTGCTATGAAAAAAAGCGCTACACAATTTTTACAATCTGTAGCTTTTAAAGATCAGTACATTGTTAATGATTTTGAAAACACCTATGCAGAGAATTTCTTATTGGACTTTTATACTACTTCACATCCCTATACTCCCTTTGCAGTGGGCAATCTTGCCGATAGAATAGGGCTGGCACACAGCAACCCTATTTTATATTACATTCCGAAACAAAATACTTTAAAAGAATTCAATTCGAATTTTGGAGATGAATTGTATATGGTTGAAGAAAGACCTGCCGACAATCATCTGGAAGGGAAGAATTTTGGAAATCCAACCAATATTATCAGCACATCTGACATGATGAAAAACCTTCATAAAGATGAAAAATATACCGTTGACGAAAACCAATACATAAAAGCCCGTTTGTTTGACATGCTTATTGGCGATTGGGATAGACATGACGACCAATGGCGTTGGGGAGAATATAAAAAAGAGGGAAAGGTCATTTATAAACCTATTCCCAGAGATCGCGATCAGGCTTTTTCAAAATATGACGGGACTTTGCTTTCGCTATTGATGAACATTCCTGCACTGCGCCACATGCGTACTTTTAAAGACAAAATCGACAATGTAAAATGGCTTAACAGAGAACCTTACCCACTTGATTTGGCTTTCTTAAGAACTGCCGAAGAAAAAGACTGGATTGCTCAGGCAAAATACATTCAGGAAAACTTAACCGATGCTGACATTGACAATGCTTTTAAAAGTCTGCCAAAAGAAGTTCAGGATGAAACGATTAAAGACATACAACAGAAGTTGAAAAGCAGAAAGAAAGAACTTCAAAAATATGCTTCTGAATACTTTGATGTTTTAAGTCATACCGTAATGATCGCCGGAACAGATAAAAAAGACAAGTTTGTAATTCGCCATAACGCCAAAAAAACACTCGAAATTCAGGTTTTCAGAGTTAAAAAAGAGGGCGACGAATTGGTATATACTAAAACCGCTACCGATGCTAAAACTTCCAACTTATGGATTTACGGTTTAGATGATAATGATACTTTCCAGGTAACCGGTACTGAAAAATCGAAGATAAAAATTCGTTTAATTGGCGGACAAAACAATGATACGTATAACATTGAGAACGGAAAAAGAGTGATCGTTTATGATTTTAAATCAAAACAAAACACCTATAATCTGGATTCAAAAACCGGAACTCAACTAACCGATGACTACGACGTTAACCTTTACAATTACGAAAAGCCAAAGTATAATGTGATTTCAGGGCTTCCAAATATAGGGTACAATCCTGACGATGGTGTAAAGCTTGGCTTTAATTTAAACTATACCGTAAACAATTTTAAACAAAACCCTTACACACAAAAACATGTGTTAAACGGTTTTTATTATTTCGCAACGGAAGGTTTCGAATTGAATTATGCCGCACATTTTCCGGGTTTGCTTGGCAAGTGGGTTATTGACGTTGAATCGCAATATACAACTCCAAATTTTACAGTGAATTACTTCGGATATGGAAATGAAACAGTCAATAATACAGAGCAATTCGGAATGGATTACAACCGCGTTCGCATTCAGAAGTTTAATGTTTCAGCGGCGATCCGACATGTTGGACGATATGGAAGCGAATTTAGCATCCAGCCCATGTTTCAACAAATGAGAGTAGAAGAAACTAAAAACCGATTTATTGATATTCCAAACATCATTAATCCCGAGATTTTTCAAAGTCAGACCTTTGGTGGTGCGAAAATCAAGTACCATTTCAAAAACTCCGACTTTGCTGCAAAACCTACTTTGGGAGTTACTTTCATGATCTCGGCAGCGTGGTTAGCCAATCTAAATGAAACCAGGCAAAACTTCCCGACTCTTGAAAGCCTTTTAGGATTTACCCATAAAATTGATTCTAACGGAAAGCTGGTTTTGGCCACACTTTTAAAAGGAAAAGCGATCCTAAATAACAATTATGAATTTTATCAAGGTGCGGCTTTAGGAGGCGATACTGACTTACGCGGCTATCGGAACGAACGCTTTCTGGGAAGTTCTTATTTTTCTCAAAGTACTGACTTACGTCTTAGCATTGGTAAAATCCAAAAAACAATTGCTCCGTTAACCTACGGGATTCTGGGTGGTTTTGACTATGGAAGAATCTGGCTTGACGGTGAAAATTCCCGAAAATGGCATCAGGATTATGGCGGCGGACTTTGGCTGAACGCAATCAATGTACTAACGGCAAGAATCACTTATTTCAAATCACCTGACGAAACCGGAAGAGTCATTTTTGGAGCGGCTTATAGTTTTTGATGGGAGGTTCTGAGATGCTGAGTTACTAAGATGCTAAGTTTTTTTTGCCACGAATTTGTAACAAACTTAGCATCTTAGTAACTCAGTACCTTAGTCCCTTTTTATTTTAGCTTAAACTCATAAACATTCCCACCAGTCTTGTTTGCCTTTTCATCGGCAATCAGCAAGGTGCTGTTATCTTTAAAAACGACAGCTTCTTTTTGCGAAAAGTGATCCAATTTAATTTCCGTTTGCGATCCTTTATGGAACAAATCATTTTTATACCCTTTAAACAAAACGATTTTATCATGACTCAGCAAAGCTACTTTTTTACCATCGGGGCTAATGGTTGCACTTGTTAAAACACAATGATTGTAATTATCACAAGTTTTAAACTCCCCTATTTTAATCGCTTTCTGAGTTCCCGGAGCATTTAAAATCTTATAAATAAAAGCCGTTCCATCGAAATTCTTACTACGGTTTTTGGTAAACAGATAAAAATAATTCCCGTGTTCAAAAAAGCCTTCGACATCATAGAACATTTCTTTTTTCTTCGGAGGAAATTCTGTTTGTTCCGGGTAGGAAAATAAAACCTTATACTCTGCCACAGCTGAATCTTTATTCAACTGATTCTTATTGACTTTATAAATACACAAATCTTTGCGCTCGTTGTCGTTATTTCCAAAATCTCCTATATAAACATTCCCGCTTTTATCTCTGGTAATATCTTCCCAATCTACATTAGTCGCATTTGAAACAACAATCGATCTGGCAATCTTCCCATCTGATTTTATCGCATAAATTTCATTTTTATTGCCACTGTCTTCTATCGCATAAATTAAATTCGTTTCAGGAAAATAAGTAATTCCCGAAACTTCTTTTAGTTTCTTCGGAAGTGCGTACAACGTTTTTAAATTTGGATTAGATTGTTGCTGACAAGCCAGTAAGGCTATAGAAGCCCCGAGTAAAAAAAACTTTTTCATAATATCTTCTTTTAATTTAACCTAACTAAAACCTGTTACCCGCCAAAGATTTTTATTGAGTGCAGTACTTAAAGTAGGTTTGTATTTTTAAAATTGCGTGTAATAAATTCAAAAGCAGCAAACATAATATGTCCCATAGATTTAGCATTCTTGAACTTCATATCATTGGTATAACGGTACAATTCCATTTTTAGTTGATTCAGATGCTCTTCTGTCGAAATCGTATCGTGACACATGATATTCAGTAATTTTTTGATTCTGGTTTCGGCTGAATGGATACGTTTTGCCAAAATCGCTCTTTCCTCATCCTTGTACTGAATAATGGACCGGTCCTCCAATTTTTCTTTAATCAATTTGATCATCGGATAATTTTCTTTGAAAAACTGGGGACGATACACTTTAAAGTTTCCTTCGTAACATTGCTGATCAAAATCAATTGGACGGATTTTATAAACTACCTGATCGAAGTCATGAATGGGAACAATCACATAATTATAAGCACGCATATCACCCAAAAGCCTAATCATACAACGTTCGTTGAACTTCACAAATTCTTTTGCAATCTGTGATTTTTCCATTTCCGTACAACTATCCAATAAAGTATCCATAAAAACGTCACCCGGGATCCCGATAATATGCTCTTCAATTAAAGTATCCTTAAAAACCAAAAAATTGATTTTATCCGGTGAAAGAATATCCTCCAACTCTAATCCGTAAATTCTTGAAGCATCTGCTTTTTTGATATAAAAATGAACATAATTATCATTGAGAATATTACGAACTTTTATTCGGAAAGGTTTAGAATTTCCAAAAGTACAGTAATCAATTGCATCAATATTCAAATACTGAATGATCTCGTTATTTCCATCAGAATGTAAAAGGGAATAGATTTTTTTCAGATTCAGATCGATCTCATTTCTCTCAAACTCGCTGTAATACACTCTGATCCATAAAGTATCCGTTTCATTTTTATCATAAACATTAACCGAGCCTGAAAATCGCAATAGATCATCATAGAACACCGATACTTTCGAAATACGTTCGTATCGCTCTAAATAACTAAGAAGAGACGGCATTAAAGGATAAGACGGTTTTTTCAAAACCATTAAAGGTTCGCTCATATTTTTGAATATCTTTATTACAAATTTAAATGAATAGCATCATATAAATAAATTTAGCGTAACAAAATAAAAGTTGAATCGTCTTACATAAAACTAAAACCGAAATAAATTTGGAAACCATACTTACTATCGAGAATCTTCATAAAAGATACGGGCGTATTCAGGCCTTAAAAAATGTATCTTTTGAAATACAAAAAGGCCACGTTTATGGCATATTAGGCCCTAACGGAAGCGGTAAATCGACCACTTTAGGAATTGTCCTGAATGTTGTAAACAGAACTTCGGGAAACTATACCTGGTTTGGAGGAAAGGTACAAACACATGAAGCACTAAAAAAAGTAGGCGCCATCATCGAAAGACCCAACTTTTACCCGTACATGACTGCCGAAGAAAACCTGAAACTGGTTTGCAAAATAAAAAGCATCAATTATTCTAAAATCAGTGAAAAGCTTGATTTAGTTGGGCTATCCGAGAGAAAAGACAGCAAGTTCAGTACCTTTTCTTTGGGAATGAAACAGCGTCTTGCCATTGCTTCGGCACTCTTAAATGATCCGGAAATTTTAATTTTAGACGAACCAACAAATGGTTTAGATCCACAGGGAATTCATCAGATCAGAGACATTATCCGAAAAATTGCGTCACAAGGAACCACTATTTTACTGGCCTCTCACCTTTTAGACGAAGTAGAAAAAGTATGTTCGCATGTAGTTGTTTTACGAAAAGGAGAAATTTTATACTCCGGATCTGTCGATGGAATGTCAGCCAATGAAGGTTTCTTTGAACTTCAGTCTGATGATAATCTGGCGTTGAAAACCATACTGGAAACACATCCGGCAGTTGAAAAAATTACCGAAGAAGACGGTAAAATCCTGGTTTATTTGAACTCTGATTTATCCGCTTCTGAACTCAATCATTTTCTGTTTTCTAAAAATATTGCTTTGAGCCATCTGGTAAAACGCAAAAACAGTTTAGAAGCGCAATTTTTAGAATTAACCAAGAACGCCATTATCCAAAACAACTAAACCATGAACAGACTAATTTCTATAGAACTACAAAAAATCTGGAAAAACAAAGCCAGCCGCATCCTCACTTTGACTTATTTCATACTGCTTTCGTTCATCGCTTTAATGGCTTCGATCAAATTTGACATAGGTCCTTTTAAATTCCATTTGGCAGAAATGGGTATTTTCAACTTCCCTTTCATTTGGCATTTCAATACTTATGTAGCCGCCTTACTTAAACTTTTCCTTGCAATCGTTATTGTTTCTATGATGGCCAATGAATACAGTTACGGAACTTTAAAACAAAACCTGATTGACGGTTTAAGCAAAAAAGAATTCGTTCTGTCCAAGTTCCTAACAGTTGTACTGTTTGCATTAGCCTCTACCATTTTCGTATTCGTTATGAGTGTAATTCTTGGACTGTGCTTTTCATCCTATACCGAATTTGATGTTATTCTGATGGATTTAGACTATCTTCTTGCCTTTTTCGTAAAACTCACCGGCTTCTTTGCATTCTGTTTGTTTTTAGGAATTTTGGTAAAGCGTTCGGCTTTTGCATTAGGTTTTCTTTTGGTATGGAGTATAATAGAAGGAATTATGAAAGGAGTTTTGATCTTTAAGATTTTCCCTGAAAGTTCAGTAGGTCAAACGATCATGAATTTTTTCCCGCTGGAAGCCATGTCAAATCTAATCATTGAGCCTTTTTCAAGATTATCCGTAATTCGTTCAATAGGAACACAAATTGGGGTAGAAAATACCAAAGATTATGGCGTACATTATACTTCGGTTTTAATCGTTCTGATCTGGACATTCTTATTTGTTTACTTCTCATACAAGCTATTAAAAAAGAGAGATTTGTAGTATATTTGTTGTACTATGAACTATTTTAAAATCTTATCACTAGTCTATTTTGTGTGTTTACTCTCTTTAAAAGTAAACGCACAAAATATTAGTATAGACGATACCAGAACTGCTGAAGATTTAGCAAAAAATATTTTAATTAACAGCGCTTGTATCAATGTTACTAGTGTTAATGCAACTGGAAATCCTTCTAATACGGGTAATAGTTATGCTTATTTTAATTCGGGCGGAGGTAGCTTTCCCTTTTCAGGAGGTATTGTTTTAAGTACATCACCAAGTACAAATGCTTCAGGTCCATTTATACGATCAAACTCTATTGGCGTTACTAACGATAAGTGGCTGGGAGACTCAGACTTAAATCAGGCCTTAAACAACAACTCGAGTAAACAGGCAACTGTTCTGGAATTTGATTTTATCGCTTTAGCCAACTCCATCAGCTTTAATTATATTTTTGCTTCAAACGAGTATCAAACCTACTATCCGTGCATCTATTCTGATGGTTTTGCTTTTTTAATAAAAGAAGCAGGCACTAGCGACCCTTATAAAAATTTAGCCGTCTTACCCAATACGACAACCCCGGTTTCTTCTACAACAGTTCATACTAAAATCGAACCTGTTTTTGTTAATGGTACAAATTATCCGGGATGTGACCCTTTAAATGAGAGTTTTTTCAATGGCTACAATACCATTAATAGCCCCATAAATTACGCCGGGCAAACTGTAGTTATGAATGCTCATACAGATGTAATTCCCAACAAAAAATACCACTTAAAACTGGTAATTGCCGATGATCCTACAGGGCAATTCAACTCTGCTGTTTTTATAGAAGCCGGTAGTTTTATCTCCAGAATAAACCTTGGAACCAACAAAACAATTGCCGATAAAAACCCAGCCTGTTTTGGAGAAAGTATTGTCTTAGATACACGTCTGGACAGCAATCTTTATACTTTTAAATGGTTTAAAGAAACTACCACTAATAACTATGTAGAAATTTCTCCGGCAGAAACCGGTTCTGCCTATACTGTTACAACATCTGGCAATTATAAGGTTGAAGCCACGCTAATCGGAACAACTTGTGTGGCCACCGGAAAAATTAAAATTGAGTTTGCTCCTGAGATTCTGTCCACCAACACTTCATTAGTGCAATGTGACGATGATACCGACGGAATATCGGTTTTTGACTTGACAAAGGTCGCTAATATTGTGAAAAACAATGTTGCCGAAACGCTGAACAAAGGATACTACGAATCACTAGCTGATGCTCAAACTAAGACGAATCCAATCTCAACTCCTGAAAAGTACACTAATAAATCCCAAAATCAGGTCATTTACGTCCGACTTGAAAACCAATATGGCTGTAGTAAAATCGCAGAAGTAACGTTGCAAATTTCCAACACCACAATTGCCCCTCAAAATCCATTTGCAACTTGCGACGGAGATGACAAACAAGACGGATTTTATCAATTTGATCTTAATGCACAGGTAACCCCTCAACTTTCGACAGGTTTACCTGCGGGCATCACTTTCAGTTACTTTTTAAATGCAAATGATGCTCTGGTAGCTACAAATACATTACCTAATATCTTTAAAAACACTACCGCTTTTACTCAGACCATTTATGCTAAAGCCACAAATGGGTCTGATTGTTACGACATTCTTCCCATAACTCTGGTCGTAAACACTTTTGATCCCGCTAATTTTCAAGACGAATCAAAATACTTGTGTAAAGGGGAGCAGATTACCCTGGATGTCGCCACTGGTTTCGCCAGCTATTTATGGAATACCGGAGCTGCATCAAATTCCATTACAGTAAACACAGCCGGTGATTATTCCGTACTTGTAAAAGACATTAACGGCTGCGAAAAAACCAAAAAATTTAAAGTAATACTGTCTGAATCTGCAATTATAAGTGGTGCAGATACAAAAGATTTCTCTGGCGATGAGAACTCGGTCTTAATTCAATACACAGGGGTTGGTAATTATGAATTTTCATTGGATGGAAGTGTTTTTCAAGATAACCCATTATTCACTAATGTCAAACCCGGAATTTATAATACGATCGCAAGGGATAAAAACGGTTGCGGGCTTTCAAACCAATATGAGGTTTACATTGCAGACTATCCGAGATTCTTTACTCCAAATGGAGACGGTTATAATGATTTATGGCTAATTAAAAACTCTGATCAGCTTCCGGCTTTTAAAATCTTCATTTTTGATCGTTATGGAAAATTACTCAAACAAATGGATCAAAATACTCTGGGCTGGAACGGCCAATTTAATAACCAGCAATTGCCCGCAGATGACTATTGGTTCAACATTCAATTTGTTAACGGCAGAGTCATAAAAGGTCACTTCAGCTTAAAAAGATAAAAACTTTACACTTTCTTATTCCGGAAATCTGTAAAGAAATTCCTGTCCGAAAATTCCAAGACAAAAAAAAGCCAAATTCCACTGATTGGAATTTGGCTTTTTATATTGAATTTTAAACTTCTTAGAATTTAAATCTTTTTCTATCAGTTTCTGTCAAATAGATTTTTCTCAAACGAATAGATTTTGGAGTAACCTCTACATATTCATCTTTTTGAATGTACTCTAATGCTTCCTCTAAAGAGAAAATGATTGGAGGAATAATTCTCGCTTTATCATCAGCTCCGGAAGAACGAACGTTAGATTGTTTTTTCTCTTTCGTTACGTTAACACACATATCATCACTACGAGAGTTTTCTCCAATTACCTGACCTTCGTAAATTTCGGCATTTGGTTCAACAAAAAACTTACCACGATCTTGTAATTTATCAATAGAATAAGGAATAGCTTTTCCTTTTTCCATAGAAATTAACGAACCTTTGTTACGTCCGGCAATTTCTCCTTTATAAGGCTCATATCCAATGAAACGGTGTGCCATAATAGCCTCACCAGCTGTTGCAGTAAGTAATTGGTTACGCAATCCAATAATTCCACGTGATGGAATATTAAATTTAACGATCATACGTTCCCCTTTAGTTTCCATACTCAACATTTCACCTTTACGCATGGTAACAAACTCTACCGCTCTACCTGAAAGATTCTCTGGCAAATCGATTGTCAATTCCTCAATTGGCTCACATTTTTGACCATCAATTTCTTTGATGATAACTTGTGGCTGACCAATTTGCAACTCATACCCTTCTCTTCTCATTGTTTCAATAAGAACAGATAAGTGAAGTACTCCACGACCAAAAACCATGAATTTATCAGCAGAATCAGTTTCACCTAACTTCATCGCTAAGTTTTTCTCTAATTCTTTTGTCAATCTTTCTCTAATGTGACGAGAAGTTACAAATTTACCTTCTTTACCAAAGAAAGGAGAGTCATTAATAGTAAACAACATACTCATTGTAGGCTCATCAATAGCAATAGATGCTAAACCTTCAGGATTTTCAAAATCAGAAATAGTATCACCAATTTCGAAACCTTCAACACCAACAATAGCACAAATATCTCCTGCAATTACTTCTGTTACTTTTTTACGTCCAAGACCTTCAAAAGTATGTAATTCCTTAATTCTCGATTTTGTTACGGCACCATCTCTTTTTACCAAAGATATTGGCATTCCTTCTTTTAAGACACCTCTTTCTAAACGACCGATAGCAATACGTCCTGTAAAAGCAGAGAAATCTAAAGATGTAATCAACATTTGAGGATTTCCTTCTGAAACTTTAGGAGCAGGTACATTATCAACAACCATATCCAATAATGCTTCAACATTATCCGTTACGTTTTCCCAGTGGTCAGACATCCAGTTGTTTTTAGCAGAACCATAAACTGTTGGGAAATCCAACTGCCATTCTTCAGCACCTAATTCAAACATTAAGTCAAAAACTTTTTCATGAACTTCTTCAGGAGTACAGTTTTCTTTGTCCACTTTATTGATAACTACGCAAGGCTTAAGACCTAAGTCAATCGCTTTTTGTAATACGAAACGAGTTTGTGGCATTGGGCCTTCAAAAGCATCCACTAGCAAACATACACCATCGGCCATGTTCAATACACGTTCTACTTCACCTCCAAAATCCGCGTGGCCAGGAGTGTCAATAATATTGATTTTTGTTCCTTTATATTGAACTGATACGTTCTTTGAAGTAATAGTAATACCTCTCTCACGCTCTAAATCGTTATTATCAAGAATTAAATCACCTGTGTTTTCGTTGTCACGAAATAATTGACAGTGATACATAATTTTATCAACCAAAGTGGTTTTACCGTGATCGACGTGGGCAATAATTGCAATGTTTCTAATAGATTCCATCTGTGATTTTTAATGGGTGCAAAGGTACACTTTATTTTGATATAAAAAACGTTTCTGCGATAGTTTGCGTAGAGACAAGTAATTAGTAACCCAAAAACAATGTAAATTTAAGTCTAAATTGAACTTTTGTTATTGTTTAATTATAGTTAATTTAACTATATTTGAGTGATGAAAAGTAAAACTCTCCAAATTACTCTAGTTTATATTATCATATCGTTATTTGTGGCAATCATCTGTCATAAATTACTTACGACTTACTTTTCAAAGACCGATTACTACATTGTTTTTTTTTTAAAGGACATTTTTTTCATCCTGAGCACTGCACTGTTTTTCAAATACATACTTTCTAAAAACGAGAAAAAAAACATTGCTATTTTCAAAAAATTAAAGGAAACAAACGAAGAAATAAAAGAATCAAACGAAAAATATGACATTGTAGCCAAAGCAACAAGTGATACCATTTGGGATTGGAAAATCCAGGAAGACAGCATCAATTGGAACAAAGGAATAGAAAACGTTTTTGGGTACAATCCGACAGAGGTTGGAAAAACATCCAAATGGTGGTTTGACAAGATTCATCCGGAAGATAGCATCAGAATGTCTATCAAACTATACTCTTTTATAGAACAAAAAACAGAAAAATGGCAGGATCAGTATCGTTTTAAATGTGCCGACGGGAGTTACAAATATGTTTTGGACAGGGGTTTTCTTCTCAAAGATGAAAACGGAAGAGCCATCAGAATGATTGGAGCCATTCAAGACATTACCAAACAAAAGGAAGAAGAACAACGATTAAGACTTTTAGAAACTGTAATTACACAATCTAAAGATTCCATATTAATAACAGAAGCCAATTCTCCGGATCGAAAAATACCTAAAATTGTTTACGTTAACCCTGCTTTTTCACAAATGTCAGGATACATGTCAAATGAAATAATTGGAAAATCTCCCAATATTTTCAAAGGTCCAAAATCCGATTCAGAAGAACTAAAAAAACTCTTAAGAGCTATAAAAAATGAAGAAGAGTGCCTAATTGAGACTATAACCTATACTAAATCAAAAGAAGAATACTGGGTAAGATTCTCTATGATCCCTATTTTTAATACTGAAGGCATCATTTCACACTGGATCTCCATTCAAAGAGACATTACCGATGAAAAGAAACTAGAGACGGAAAAAGAACACTTAATTAGAGAATTAACTCAAAACAACAAAGACTTAAAACAATTCTCCTACATTACCTCACACAATTTACGTGCGCCATTATCCAATTTAATCGGACTACTAAACCTTATTGAGGACATCCCTGTCGAAAACGAAGAACTAGAAGAAATCCTGTCTGGTTTTACAAAATCAACACATTTGCTAAACGAAACCATTAACGACTTAGTAAAAGTAATCATCATCAAAGACAACCCTTCTATGCAAAAAGAGGAAGTCTCACTACAAGAAGTTTTTGAAAATGTATTTAGCCAGCTATCATTTCAAATCGAACTGCACAAACCCATTATCAAACTCAAATTCGATAAAGTTCCGTTGCTAAACACAAACAAAGCCTATATCGAAAGCATTTTATTAAACCTACTTACCAATTCTATAAAATACAAATCAGAAAACAGAAAATTAAAAATATCCATTACAGCAGAACAGATCGACCAAAAAGCAGTTCTAACTTTCAAAGACAACGGAATTGGAATTGATTTAGAAAGAAACCGCGACAAAGTCTTTGGACTATACCAACGATTCCATAACTACCCCGACAGTAAAGGACTAGGCTTATATCTTGTAAAATCACAAGTCGAAACCATGGGAGGAACCATCAGTATTGATAGTGAAGTCAACAAAGGCACCACATTTACAATAACATTCAAAAACTAACTCATATGCTGGAGCAAATTTTATGTATAGACGATGATCCAATCACGCTGATGTTATGCAAAAAAGTAATTTCGAAATCATCATTCTCAAAAGAAATCATCACAGCTCAGAATGGCGAAGAAGCATTACACCATTTCAACACACTTAAATACACCAATAACAAAAACAAAGCAAACAAAAAACCGGAACTGATTTTTTTAGATCTAAACATGCCCGTAATGGGCGGCTGGGAATTTCTGGATCATTTCACCTCTCCGGCTTACAAAGAATTCAATACTGCAAATGTAATTGTCCTATCCTCTACTATTGATCCTGAAGATTTGGCCAAGGCAAAAAAATACCCCATTATAATCGATTTCCTTTCAAAACCAATCACCCTTCCAATGCTGGAGTATCTTAAAAAGAAAATCGGAATCTAACCCTGGAATTTCAAATTCCAAACCATAATCAAATACTATTAAACCTTAAAAATCTTCGGAATAATACAAACAAAAAAAAGTCCTCAAAGAGGACTTTTATATTTTTATCAAATTGTAATTAATTACAATTTAGCAACATGTTTAGTTAATTTAGACTTCAAGTTAGAAGCTTTATTATCATGAATGATGTTCTTTTTAGCTAATTTATCAATCATAGAGATAACAGTTGATAATTTAGAAGATGCATCAGCTTTATCAGTAGCTAATCTTAACGCTTTAATAGCATTACGAGTAGTTTTATGCTGGTATCTGTTAAGAACTCTTCTTTTTTCGTTACTTCTGATTCTTTTTAATGCTGACTTATGATTTGCCATTTTCTTTTAATTTTTAGATGTAATAATTATTATAAATACTAGTTAAAAAAGAAAAACCTCCCACAATTATAAAACAATCACTTTGGTTTTAACTAATAAAACAAAAACCGAGACACCAATTTTTATTTTATAAAACTTATTTACAACTAATTTTTGTAGTCTGTAAGGGAATCGAACCCCTGTTACCAGGACGAAAGCCTGGAGTCCTAACCCCTAGACGAACAGACCATCATCGTACTAAGTTTTCTTCAATTTAAAGAAATTGAAATTTGTAGTCCGTGGGGGAATCGAACCCCCCTTACCAGGATGAAAACCTGGCGTCCTAACCGATAGACGAACGGACCATTACATCAAGTTAAATAACTTTGTCGCAGAAAAAAAAGTAGTCCGTGGGGGAATCGAACCCCCCTTACCAGGATGAAAACCTGGCGTCCTAACCGATAGACGAACGGACCGTGTGTTTCTCTAATGCGGATGCAAAGATACATCTATTTTTTAGTTGCACAATAGCTGATGCAATTTTTTTTATTTTTTTAATATGCCTTAGCAAAAAGCACTCTTTTAGAAGATGGATTCCCAGTAAACACACAGGTTCCCGCTTCTTCAACAGCATCCAAAGGAATACAACGAATCGTTGCTTTTGTCAGGTCTTTTATCTTCTCTTCAGTAGCCGCTGTACCATCCCAATGAGCCGATACAAAACCACCTTTTCCATCTAAAATTTCTTTAAATTCCTCAAAGCTATTTACTTCCGTAATATGCGTATCACGATAATTCAATGCTCTATTGAATAAATCAACCTGAATCTGCTCTAAAAGATCATTTACATAATTCACAATTCCGTCGTTAGAAACAACCTCTTTAGTCAGTGTATCACGTCTGGCAACTTCAAAAGTTCCATTTTCTAAATCTTTTGGTCCAACCGCGATTCTAACCGGCACCCCTTTCAATTCCCATTCCGCAAACTTAAATCCAGGCTTCTGAGTAGTTCGGTCGTCATATTTAACAGAAATCTTCAGCTTTCTTAATTTAGCCGTCAATTCATTAACTGCAGCTGTAATTTCAGCCAATTGCTCGTCTGTTTTATAAATCGGAACAATCACCACCTGTATTGGCGCTAAATTTGGAGGCAATACCAATCCCTGATCATCAGAATGTGTCATAATCAGCGCTCCCATTAAACGAGTCGAAACTCCCCATGAAGTCCCCCAAACATGCTCCTGTTTTCCTTCGGCATTGGCAAACTTAACATCAAATGCCTTAGCAAAATTCTGTCCTAAAAAGTGAGAAGTCCCTGCCTGCAATGCTTTTCCATCCTGCATCAAAGCTTCAATACAATACGTTTCATCAGCACCTGCAAAACGTTCTGTTTCGGTCTTCAATCCTTTTACAACCGGAATTGCCATAAAATTCTCTGCAAAATCAGCATATACATGCATCATTTTTTCAGATTCCTCTAAAGCTTCAGCTTTTGTAGCATGAGCCGTATGCCCTTCCTGCCACAAGAACTCAGCAGTTCTCAAAAACAAACGTGTACGCATCTCCCAACGCACCACATTCGCCCATTGATTAATTAATAAAGGTAAATCTCTGTAAGACTGAACCCAGCCTTTATAAGTAGACCAAATAATCGCTTCACTCGTCGGACGAACAATAAGCTCTTCCTCCAGCTTCGCATTTGGATCTACAATAAGCTTTCCGGGTTTCTCCGGATCATTTTTTAATCTATAATGTGTTACAATAGCACACTCTTTCGCAAATCCTTCTGCATTTTTCTCTTCCGCTTCAAACATGCTCTTAGGCACAAATAAAGGAAAATACGCATTCTGATGTCCTGTTTCTTTAAACATTCGATCCAATTCCGCCTGCATTTTTTCCCAAATAGCGTATCCGTAAGGTTTAATAACCATACAGCCTCTAACTCCTGAATTTTCAGCTAGATCCGCTTTTACAACCAGCTCGTTATACCATTTTGAATAATCTTCTGATCTTGTAGTGAGGTTCTTACTCATATCGAATAGTTTGGCACAAATTTTGTTTTAATAATTTTAACTAAATAGTTTGACAAAACTAACTATTTTTGTAATGTGCAACAATAAAAAACACCACAGATATGAAAACTTCTATTTCTTTCCGCCAAAACTCAAGTCATTTTTACTTAATTGGATTATTGAGTTTTCTATTAGCATCGTGTGGTTCTTACCAAAACACTTCCTATCATGACAACGATGGAATTTACGGAGGTTCACCAAGAACGTATGCTCAAGCAAATACCACAAACAATCAATATAAAGATTATTTTAGATCCTTACAAGACGACAATCAGCCAACGGAAATTTTTACAGATGTTGACAGCTATGGCAATTATGCTGTAAATGACAGCACAAAAACAGTTAGCAACTACCCTGCCTGGGGAAGTGCAACCACTGATGTTTCTGTAAACGTATATTCTAACCCTTCATGGTCGTTAGGATTTGGTTTTGGCTACGGATACCCTTACTATGGTTGGGGTTACGGAGGATACTGGGACAACTATTGGGGATACCCTGGCTACTGGGGAGGCGGATGGGGATATCCGGGATGGGGATATCCGGGATGGGGTTACCCTGGCTATTGGGGATCTGGTCATAGATACGGATACAACAACTACTCTTATAACTATGGAAGAAGAGGTTCTGCAGCTTATTATGGAGGAAGAAACTATTCTTCCGGAAACTATATTACAAACAGAGGCTACAGCACCAACAGAACTTACAACTCTAACAGAGACTACACCACTACTAACCGCAGCTATAACAGTAATAGAACCTATAGCACAAACAGAAGTGATTTCTCTGATTCAAGAAGAAATGCGTCTGTAAACGGAAGAACATACAACAACTCCTCACCAACCTTTACCAACAGAGGAAACACAACTCAATACAATAGTGCTGATTACAGCAACAGAAGATCATCAAGCAATTACAACACTAACAGAAGCTACAATTACAACAATAATAATTCTGCACCAACAAGAAGCTACTCTCCTAGCCCATCCCGTTCTATGAATAGCGGCGGTGGCGGCGGAGGAAGATCGTATAGCGGCGGCGGTGGCGGCGGTGGCGGAAGATCATATGGTGGCGGAGGAGGCGGAAGAAGATAATCGCCTCTTTCATTAATCACAAAATCACAATAAAAACTATCCAAATGAAAAAAATATTATTCCTACTTATTACAGGACTAACTGCCAGCGTCTCACATTCTCAGGAAGTATCAGATGCTGTACGTTATGCGCAAGACAATTTAACCGGAACTGCAAGATTCAGAGCCATGAGCGGTGCTTTTGGAGCCGTTGGAGGAGATTTCTCAGCTATTTCCGTAAACCCTGCAGGATCGGCAATATTCTCTAATAATCAGGTTGGAGTAAGTTTTAGCAATCAAAACATCAAAAACAACTCCAACTATTTTGGAACAGGAATTAGTGAAAGTAAAAATTCTTTTATACTCAATCAGGCGGGTGCTGTTTTTGTTTTTCACGACCACAACCCAAGCAACAACTGGAAAAAAATTACAATTGGAGCCACTTATGAAAATACCAATAATTTCGACAACAGAATTGTTTCAGTAGGAACAAACCCAACAAATTCTATTGATAAATATTTCCTAAAATTTGCAAACGGAATTCCTTTGAACGTGATAGATGGACTTAATTACAAAGATTTGTTTTATAACGAACAACAAGCATATATGGGATACTGGGGACATGTAATTGACCCTGTTACCACAAATAGCAACAACACACAATATATCAGTAATGTACCTGCAGGTGGCAACTATTACCACGAGAATGAAGTTTTCACTAGCGGATACAATAGCAAATTAAGCTTCAATATTGCAACATCTTACAAAGACAGAATCTATCTTGGAGCCAACTTAAATGTTCACATTACTGACTACAGAAGATCAACCAGCTTCTATGAAGATAATGACAACCCATTAGAAACAAGAGAAACAATTTCAAGTTTACGTTTTAACAATGAACTATACACTTACGGTAACGGCTTCTCCTTTCAACTTGGAGCTATTGCTAAAGTCACAGATGCATTCCGACTTGGCTTAGCCTACGAATCCAATACCTGGTACGAACTAAACGACGAAACTTCGCAAACTTTATACAGCACAAGAAAAGCTCAGGGAGGGCAAGACATTAACGAAACGGTAAATCCAAAAATTGTAAATGTTTACGACTCTTACACCCTACAAACACCAGGAAAAACCACTTTTAGCGCTGCTTATGTCTTTGGAAAATCAGGCCTTATCAGTATTGATTATGCCATTAAAGACTACGGAAACACCAAATATAAACCAACAAACGATGCAGGTTTTAGAGGAGTAAATAGCGACATCAGCAATCAATTGACCAATGCCGGTGAATTAAGAGTAGGTGCCGAATATAAAATAAAACAATTAAGCCTACGCGGCGGATATCGTTTTGAACAAAGCCCTTATAAAAACGGAACTACGATTGGAGACTTAACCAGTTACTCAGGTGGTCTAGGTTATAATTTTGGAGGCACTAAAGTAGATTTAGCCTATTCTTACTTAGAAAGAAAATCGAATCAGGGATTTTTTGCAACCGGATTTACCGATGGAGCGAACGTTACCTCAAAACTAAACAACGTGACGCTTACTTTACTTTTTGAATTGTAATTAAAAACAAATAGAATGAATTAAAATCTCCGTCAGGCTCTTACTTGACGGATTTTTTTTAGCCCGGATGGAAGCAGCATCCTTTTGTGTCCGCCTCGGCCGACACAAAAGATATAGCAAACAGCAGGATAAGCTTCATAAAAATCACCTAAAAGAAACGGAAACAAGCGGTGTTTGAATAAAAAAGTGTAATTTTGCACTCCAATTTATAAAAGTATGAGAACCAAGTCTTTAAAAAAGAACAAAATTAACGTAATCACTCTTGGGTGTTCGAAAAATGTATATGACAGTGAAGTGCTAATGGGACAACTTCGTGCTAATGGCAAAGAAGTACAACATGAGGCACCTGCTAAGGAAGAAGGAAACATTATTGTGATCAACACTTGCGGTTTTATTGACAACGCCAAAGCAGAGTCGGTAAACATGATTTTGGAATATGCTGATAAAAAAGACAAAGGATTAGTAGATAAAGTTTTCGTTACCGGATGTTTGTCAGAACGTTACAGACCGGATTTAGAAAAGGAAATCCCAAATGTCGATCAATATTTTGGTACAACTGAATTACCTCAGCTGCTTAAAGCTCTTGGTGCTGACTATAAACACGAGCTACTGGGAGAGCGTTTAACTACAACTCCAAAGAATTATGCTTATTTGAAAATTGCGGAAGGCTGCGACAGACCTTGCAGTTTTTGTGCCATTCCGTTAATGAGAGGTTCACATGTTTCGCAACCTATTGAAAAACTGGTTAAAGAGGCTCAAGGTTTAGCAAAAAATGGCGTAAAAGAATTAATTCTAATTGCTCAGGATTTAACGTATTATGGTCTTGATCTTTATAAAAAACGAAATCTTGCCGAACTTTTGGAAGCATTAGCCAATGTTGAAGGTATCGAATGGATTCGTCTTCATTATGCTTATCCAACAGGTTTCCCTATGGATGTATTAGAATTAATGAAACGTGAGCCAAAAATCTGTAATTACATCGATATTCCATTGCAACATATATCGGATTCTATTTTAAAATCGATGCGTCGTGGTACTACTCAGGCAAAAACGACACAATTATTAAAAGATTTCCGTGCTGCAGTTCCGGGAATGGCGATCAGAACGACTTTAATTGTTGGATATCCGGGTGAAACTCAGGAAGATTTTGAGATTCTGAAAGATTTTGTTCAGGAAATGAAATTTGACAGAATGGGATGTTTTGCCTATTCTCACGAAGAAAATACACATGCTTATTTGCTGGAAGATAATGTTCCGGACGATGTAAAACAGGCTCGTGCGAACGAGATCATGGAATTACAGTCGCAAATTTCATGGGACTTAAACCAGGAAAAAGTAGGACAGGTTTTCAAATGTATTATTGACCGAAAAGAGGGAGCTCATTTTGTAGGGCGAACTGAATTTGACAGTCCGGATGTTGATAACGAAGTTTTAATTGACGCTTCTAAGCATTATGTAAAAACAGGAGAATTTGTTAATATAAGGATAATAGAAGCGACAGAATTTGATTTATACGGAGAACCTGCTTAAATTTACGCTAAACAAGTATCAATTTTAGATAAAATACACTTTTATGAAACCTATACAATCTTTATTTATTTTGTTTTTCACCTTATTGTGTTTTAACTCTGTTTCGGCCCAATACGGAAATGGATACAATAACGGTTACGGTGGTGGCGGTTATGGTAATGGCTACGGAAGAGGTGGCGGAATGGGAATGGACAGAAGCATGATGGGAGGTCCGCAACCCAATACCAGTAAACCAAAAGAGGTACCTGTTGAGGAAACAGTTGGTAAAATTGTTGAACAAATGAAACCTGAAATAAATCTTGATGAACTGCAAGTTATCGCTATTTCAAATGTTTTGGTAGACAGCATGAGAGAACAGGGGATTTTACTAAAAAATGAGAGCAGCAGTCAGGATCAAAAGATCGAACAAATTAAAGCATTGAGAGAAAGCACCACAAAAAAAATTACCGCTTTCTTAAATCCGGATCAGGTTCCAAAGTACACTGCATTTATGGATAATTTTAAAGAGATCAAAAAGACCTCTAAATCAAAAAAGAAAAAAGATTTAAAAGATAAAGATTCAAAAGAAGTAAAAGAAGACTCTGAAACAATCAAGACTCAGGAATAATTGTTTCGACTTCATCTAAAAAAATGCAACTAACCATGGCAAAAAAACATTTTTGTTACCTGATTTTAGCAATTATTATTACTTCTTGCTCTACAAATCCTTATAAAAATACTGAAAAAGTTTACGATCAGCAGCTTAAAACTTTAGAAGGCCAAATTACCAGTAAAGAAGCTCAGCCAATTCCTGTAGTACCGCGTATCGTTATTGATACAAGTTATGCACAACAGCTTGGCATTATTAAAGACACTTTATCAAAAACCGGCTCTACTTCCTTATTAAACGGCATACAGACAGAATGGATCGGAACAGTAAACTTTAATTTAAGAAAACCAAGTTTTATTATTATTCACCATACGGCTCAGGATTCACTTCAACAAACGATTAATACTTTTACCAAAACAAGAACTCAGGTAAGTGCTCACTACATCATATCTGAAAATGGAAAAGTAGTTCAAATGCTGAACGATTACCTGAGAGCATGGCATGCAGGAGCATCTACCTGGGGGAAAAATACAGATTTAAATTCTTCTTCTATCGGGATAGAACTTGACAACAACGGTTTTAAACCCTTTACTGAGGCTCAGATCAGCAGTTTAGTGGCGCTATTAACGAAACTAAAGAAAGATTACAATATTCCAACTCAAAACATATTAGGACATTCTGATATTGCTCCGGGAAGAAAACAGGACCCAAGTGCTTTATTCCCTTGGAAAACTCTGGCCGAAAAAGGATTTGGAATCTGGTCGGACGAAATTCTCGAGGAAGCACCTTTTGATTTTAAGATTGAACAAGCGTTAAGGATTATTGGATACAATACTAAAAATCTTTCAGCGGCTATTATGGCTTTCAAATTACATTACATTCAAACTGATGTGACGCCAACTTTAGATCGAAAAACAATAGATACCATTTATTCGATTTATAAAAAACAGCTTCAGTAATTTACACCTGAAGATTAACTGTAACGAGCACTAAGATTTAAGGCAAGATTCGTAAAGTTTTTTTTTCATTTTATGTCATTTCGACCGAAGGGAGAAATCGCATGCTGGATTTGACAAAGATTGGCAACATTCTGTGTCGAGTTTCTAATGCGATTTCTCCCTTCGGTCGAAATGACAAGCTTTGTGGTTATTTAATCTCAAAGTATAAGCAAAATTCACACACAAAAAGCTCACCCCATAACTCACCTCTCACAATTCACATCTCACTTAAAGAAAATAAAAAAGCTGCCAAAACATAAGTATGTTTCGACAGCTCCAAAAAAAAAAAAATATCAATCTTTATCTCTAGAAAGAGTATGTTGTAGCTACCAATCCGTAGAATGATCCTCCGGTTGGGGCAGCATCTTTATCTAAAAAAACATCCTCAGAGGCAGCGTCGTATCTTAACTCCGGAATAATAGTCAATTTCCCTACTTTATAATTCAAAGAAACTGTGTTTGCAAAAACATTTGATCCTGTTAAAGTCCCCAGACTCGCAGCTGCTTTTTTTGCATCAAAATACTCCATTCTATAGGCCAGACTCAAACTTGGCTTGAAAGCATAATTCGCATATCCTACCAAGGCAAACCAATTACCATCGAGCGCACTGTCAATATCGTTATTCGTTTTAGCGTACGTGGCATTAAACCCTAAAGAAAAGGCATCCGTTATTGTTTTAGATGCTACAAAATCAATCTGTGTTTTATTTTCATCAGAAACCGGATTAGTACTTCCCGAAGTAAAATTCAAATAAGCACTCCCGGTCTCTCCTATATACCCTACTTGCGCTATGTATGTTTTTTGACTTGAACCTGCATCCATTGCTGATTTAAAGTCGGTCGGATTAGTAACACCAAGCATAGCCGTGAATTTACCTGATGTGTATTGTGCTTTCAGACCTGTATTGAAAAACGGGCCATAAGAAAAAGCATAAGACATGCTATAATTTTTATTCCCTACAGCATCTAATACCTCATAACCTATATGTGTTCCGAAACTACCAGCTACAAACTTAAATTTATCGGTAACCTGATAGGTAAAAAACAATTGTTTAATCAAAAATTTTGCATTTATGTCTTTATCTGTTGTTTCGTTATAAGAGAACTCTCCTGCTCTTTTTCCAAAGCCCAGATCAACAAAAACGGAGGCTTTTCCAAAGGTATGTCCCGCCTGAACTGAAGCCATTCCTAATTCAAATGAATCCTGAGAATTGGTAAAACTTGTCAGTCCGTTCATTTGTTTTGAAAAATCATATTTATAATAAGCATCTGCCGATCCTCCCCACGTGGTCGCCGGTGAAGTCGCAGCTTCCGTTTCATCTTGAGCAAAAGCAAAAGAACTTGTTAACATCACGGCTAAAATGTGCAATACTTTTTTCATGTTTTAATTGGTTTTGGTTATTAATTGATTTTGGTTAGTTAATCTTTTATATAGGCAATTGAATACTATAAGTCACTTTTAAAACCTCTTATTCCCTCTAAAACCTCTTCATTTTCAGTAGCGAATTTATTAACTTTTGCATGAGTAAAAGAATTCAAATCTACTTTTTTTAGCGTTTTCAAGCAAGAATTACGGATTACAAAAATTAACCTCTCCATAATCGTTATTTGATATTATTAGCTATTCATTTTTAAAAAATACACAACACAAAAAAAGCAACAAACCATATAAATAAATAGGTTTACATGAAAAATAAAGTAAAAAACAATGAAAAAACATCAAAAATTAATCTAATAAAAAAGTATACCCCATAAAAAATACCCATTAATTCAAAACAATAAAAAAACACCATAAAAATCACCTGCCATTAATGAGGTAAAAAGCGCGATATCAAAAAAGAAAAAATTCCTACAATTTTAAAGCATGAAAAACAAAAATTAAACGGTTAACACTCATTGCTAAAAACGAGAAAGTCCATTCTAATTTGAACGGACTTTACTAAAAAAGAAAACCATAAGAACTCCATAAAAAATACGTTTCCGATCAAATAAAAGTAAATATGAAAATGCTTTTGGAGTAATGAGAGACCACACAAAGTTTATCAAGCAAAAAAAACATGCTGTCTTAAACCATTTACGTTTCGCTCCGCTGGAGCTTTTCTAATACCAGAAAATTATATTTGCTACAAACATTTTACTTTGCCGGAGCAGTTTCGAAAAAAACTGAAATAGTTACTTCCGAAAAAAATCTAATTTATAAAAAAACAGGGCTGACTCATTTTTGAGACAGCCCTTCCTTTTTAAAGCATATAAAAATTGATTTATGCTAAAATTTTCTCAATTGCATTTATTTCGTCTTCTGCGAAATCAAGATTTTGCAAACATTCGATATTATTATTCAATTGTTTCACAGAGCTTGCTCCGATCAAAACTGAAGTAACTCGTTTGTCCTTTTGGAGCCATGACAAAGCCATTTGAGCCAAAGACTGGTTTCTGTTTCCGGCAATTTCGTTCAATTGAACTAATTTCTGTATGCGTTCCTGTGTAACCTCATCTTCTTTCAAATGTCCGTTTGGATTATGTGCCCTTGAGTTTTCAGGGATTCCGTTTAGATATTTATCCGTCAGAAGTCCTTGTGCCAATGGAGAAAACGCAATACAGCCTACTCCTTTTTCTTCAAGAACATCTAATAAACCATTTTCTACCCAACGCTCCAGCATAGAATACTTTGCCTGATGGATCAAGCATGGTGTCCCCAATTGCTTCAAAACATCTACAGCCACTCTGGTTTGCTCTGCCGAATAGTTACTTATTCCCACATACAAAGCTTTTCCGCTTCTCACAGCATAATCTAAAGCCATCATCGTTTCCTCAATTGGAGTTTCAGGATCCGGACGATGCGAATAAAAAATATCCACATAATCTACTTTCATTCTTTTTAAACTCTGATCCAGACTTGACAGTAAATATTTACGAGAGCCCCAATCTCCATAAGGGCCATCCCACATGGTGTAGCCTGCTTTGGTCGAAATAATGATTTCGTCTCTTAAATTTCCCTGAAAGTTATGCCAGAGTATTTTTCCAAAATTAGTTTCTGCAGATCCGGGAACCGGCCCATAATTATTGGCCAGATCATAATGTGTAATTCCTTTATCGAAAGCTTCAACGGCAATACATTCTGCAGTATCAAAATTATCTACCGATCCGAAGTTATGCCACAATCCTAAAGAAATCTGAGGCAGTAACAATCCGCTTTTTCCACATCTGTTATATTTCATTGTTGTAATTATAAAGTTTTATAGCATTTAAAGGTAGAAACAAACCCTATTATTTTAAAAGCAAATAGTGCTTTATTTTTGTAAATTTGTTTAAACAATAAATTTATGGAAAATAACTGGCAAAACTTAATTTCAATCGATCCGGACATTCGGTTTGGTAAACCTGTGATTGCAGGAACCCGAATTTGCGTCTCAGACATTCTTTCCTGGCTATCTACAGCTATGACTTTCGAAGAAATTATAGCTGATTTTCCCGAACTAAAAAAAGAGCATATTTTAGCGGCTTTAGCCTTTGCTGCAAACAGGGAAAATATAACCAAAATAATCGCAGCCTAATGAAATTACTTTTGGATGCAAATATCTCATGGAGGGTAATTAAGGGCATTGAAAATGAATTTTCAAATTGTTTGCATTGCAAAGATATTCGAATAAACCAGCCTGCAAAAGATATTGAGATTTGGAATTTCGCCAAACAAAACAATTTCACCATACTTACTCACGATGATGATTTTGAAAAACTATTGCTTTTAAAGGGAGCGCCGCCAAAAGTAATAATTCTAAAGACTTTCAACAAAAATACGAACCAAATTGCTGAGCTTTTAATCTCAAAAAGGGAAGCTATTATTTCTTTTATTTCAAATGATGACTTACTGATCTTAGAGATTTATTAATTGTGTTGCTTCAAGACCGGTTTTATGAACAAGTAAAATTTTGTTATCAAGACATGAGTACTTGGCTTTTTTGATTACAAATCAAATTTTATAACTGTTTCATTCCGTACTAAAACAAGAAGCAGGCAAATTCACTTCATTAAACAGATCAGATTGGATTGTATTCCCCCAGGCAAAACGAACCTTAACCGGATTTTTAACTTTTTTACTGCTTACTACGACCTGATCGTTTCTAATTAAGGCTTCGGCTGTATAGAAAATACCATCTGCCCCTGCAACTTCAAACTGGTTGGACAGCTTGTTTTTAAAATACAAACCATCGGCATAGTCAAAAGAAAGAGTTACTACCTCTTCATCGATTTTAAAACTCTTAAAAAGTGGCCCATTGACCAGCCCAACAGTAATTTTATAAGTATTTTCCAAAGCCAGATTGGCTAAACGGACTCCCACTGTCTTTTTATCTTTGGGATGAATTTCTTTTACATCTAAAATATCACTGGTTACAATCATTCCGGTATTTGAAACTTCTTTGAGTAATTTTCTCTGTGAATTTCTTATGATGACATTATGAAAATTATTACTTCCCGTTTTAAAAGGGGCAATTTGTGCATAATAAAACGGAAAATCATCGCTCCAGGCTTTCCGCCATGAGGTGATCAAAGCCGATAATGTTTTGTCATATACTAAAGAACCAACATTCGATTCTCCCTGATACCAAATTGTTCCGGCAATCTTGTATCCAACAAAAGGATAGATCATCGCATTGTACGCACGTCCCGGCTGTCGGGGTCCATACTCCTGCTCATTTAATTTTCTTGCATTTTCTAACAAAACAGGATCATTCTGAACGACTTCTTCGGGTATCCAGACTTCTGCAGGAGTACCTCCCCAGTTGGAAGATATTAACCCAATCGGAACATTTTTTAGTTCTTCTCTTAAGCGTTTGGCAAAAAAATAACCAACAGCACTAAAATATTTCATGGTTTCTGGAGTAGACTCTGTCCAGTTACCAAGCAGATTGTTCTGTTGCGTTGTAGCTGTTAATTTCGGAACGCTAAAAAATCGAATATTCGGATTTGCTGCATTTTTAGTTTCTTCCTCCCCATTGTCTATTCCCCAGCTTGATGACATTTCCATATTCGATTGTCCCGAACAAATCCAAACTTCTCCAATCAAAATATTTTTAAGAATAATTTCGTTGTACCCTTTGATGGAAATTATATAGGGGCCTCCAGCTTCAGGCGTTTTTATTTTGAGCTCCCATTGCGCCAAATTGTTTGCTTTAACTTTATACTCGATATTGCTCCAGTCAGCCACTAATCGGATTTCTTCCTGTGGATTGGCCCAACCCCAAATCTTAACTTCAGCATTGCGCTGTAAAACCATATTATCACCAAAAATATTGGGTAGAGAGACATTTGCCATCATAAAACCAGGAATAATCAACAGAAAGAGAACAAACTTAAACATATTATTTTTCATCGTATCGCTTTTTTAAGAGAACCTGCTTGGTCTGACTATTGCCGACTTAATTCTTAAGTACCTATTGCATTTTAACAATTTCAGCTGTTTTAGTCCGGTGATATTGTAAAAAAACGCTCTACACTTTCCAGAAAAACATTTTTATTAAAGATATTAATTTTTAAAAGGATAAAATACACAACATAAAAAAACTCCGGATATATTACATACCCGGAGCTTCTCGCTTTATAACTAATATATTTAAAACTCTTAGATCACTGTGCCTTTTAGCGTAAGGACTTTTGGAGTGCTTTCGGCACTTGTGGTTACTGTAACTGTTTTAGTAAAACCACCTTTATTGGCAGCGTTATAAGTCGCAGTAACTTTTGCTGATTTACCAGGCAAAATAGGTTCTTTAGTATAATCTGTAGCTGTACAACCGCAAGACCCTACTACATTTGTAATCACTACAGCAGTTTTTCCGGTATTTTTAAATTCGTAAACAATTGCTTTTGGAGTTCCCTGAGGAATTTCTCCTACATCTATAGTTTCAGCTTTCCATACTACAGTTGAAGCCGCTGCTGCAGCAACTTTTGTTTCAGAATTTAATGACTTTAACGGTGCGATTGCCGAAAAAGACATTAAACCTAGTGCCAAAGCTAACATCGAAATTTTAATCATTTTCATAGCTAAATATTTTATTGGTTAATGATATTTCAAAAGTACTTCTGAACTGATCAAATCGCTGTTAACCGCTTTCAAATCTTTGTTAACGACTTGTTAATTGGCATTTTTCACTATAAATTTGATTAATATTACACTTTAAAAAACTGTTTTCTTGAAACTCAACAAACTCAATAGCATCATTTTATTAGGCTTAGTGGCTATTATCAGTATACTGGTAACACAGCTGCTTTGGACCAAAGAAGCTTTTACTATAGAACAAAAAAAACTCAGTCAAAAAGCACATCTCGCTTTGCTTGAAGTCGCTAAAAAACTGTACGAAGGAACCAATCATGAACTTCCGGCACAAAATCCTGTTCAAAAGATTGCCAACGATTATTATATCGTAAATATTGACAATGATTTTGAACCTGATATTCTGGAATTTTACCTTAAAAGTGAGTTCAAAAAAATGAACATTACGACTGATTTTGAATATGCGATGTACAATTGTCAAAGTGACGAAATGGTGTATGGAAATTATATTTCACTATCTGAAAAAAAGACAATCAAGCAACCCGTTTATTTTCCAAAACACAAGAACCTGGTTTATTATTTCGCCATACGTTTTCCAAATGAGACGACCTATTTGTTTAGTTCGATGCGATTCTGGTTTATACTTTCGATTGCTCTGATTCTTATTTTATTAATTTATGTGTACTCGATTTTCACTCTTTTACAACAAAAAAAATACTCCGAACTGCAGCGTGATTTCATCAACAATATGACGCATGAGTTTAAAACACCCTTATCTTCCATTCTGATTGCATCTAAATATTTGATCGAGCAAACACCTATTAAAGAAGACAAAAAACTCTATACTTACACTGACATCATTATCAACCAAAGCAACAAACTGAATGGTCATATTGAAAAGATTTTAAATGTGGCTAAATCAGATTATGCTCCACTGGAATTAAAGAAGGAGTCGGTTTTAGTTGTTCCGATTATTGAAGAAGTAATCCAAAACATACTTTTAAAATATCCGGAGGCCAATATCAAAATTGAGACCCTTTCCAAAGAGTACAAGATCGAAACGGACGTTTTTCATTTCTCGAATTTAGTTTATAATTTACTTGACAATGCGGTAAAATATTGTTCCGGAAAATGTCTTATTCTAATTGGAATAACGGCAGAAAATTCGGTTTTAAAACTAGCTTTCAAAGACAATGGAGTTGGAATTTCATCTAAAAACCTTTCCTTTATTTTTGATAAATTCTACCGTGCTCAAAACGAAAAAAGCAATGAGGTAACCGGTTTTGGACTAGGTTTGTATTATGTAAAAGAAATTTGCAACTTGCACAACTGGAAAATAAAAGCGGAGAACAATTCTGAAAAAGGCATCACTATAACTTTATCAATTCCATATAAAAAATGAAACAATTCAAAATACTTTATACTGAAGACGATGAAACCCTGGCATTCCTGACCAAAGACAATCTGGAACAGAACAACTATGAAGTGAATCATTGCCGTGACGGACAAATGGGTCTCGAAAACTTTAAAAAAGAGAATTTTGACATTTGTATTCTTGATATCATGATGCCTAAGATGGATGGCTTTGAACTGGCCTCTCAAATCAGAAAATGCAACAGCGACATTCCGATTATCTTTCTTTCCGCCAAAACATTAAAGGAAGACCGCATTAAAGGGTTGCGTTTGGGTGCCGACGATTATCTCGTAAAGCCTTTTAGCATTGAGGAATTGCTTTTAAAAATTGAAATTTTCCTGAAGCGTTCACAGAAAAACATTCTGATTGAAAAACCGGTTTATGAGATTGGCAAATATCAATTTGACACGAGTAACTTTGTTCTTTTCAACGAAAGCGAAAAAATCAGTCTTACGCAGCGTGAAGCCGAATTATTGAAATTATTCCTCGACAATAAAAACTCCGTTTTAAAAAGAGAACAAATTCTTACCTCTCTCTGGGGAACCGACGATTATTTTATGGGGCGCAGTCTGGACGTTTTTATTTCACGACTTCGTAAGATTCTAAGCAACGAAAAAGGCATTTCTATTGAGAACCTTCACGGAATTGGTTTTAGATTTACTATGTAATTTATAGGCTTAAATTCTTCCATTTTTTGTATTTTAGTACTTATTTCCTCCAATATGAAATTACATCATTTACGTAACGCCACTTTAGTTATAGAAACTGAAACCGATGTTATATTGGTTGATCCGATGTTGGGGAAAAAGAAAACGATTGCTCCTTTTACTATTTTCCGTTACAAACCCAAAAGAAACCCACTTATCGCTTTACCCAAAAACAGTAGAGATATTTTGAGTAAAGTAACCGTCTGCCTTATTACTCACTTACATCCTGACCATATCGATAAAGCGGGCGAGATTTTTTTAAGACGTAAAAGTATTCCGGTCATTTGCAGCAGCAAAGATCAAAGTGCTCTATCGAAAAGAGGTTTAAGCATCGTACAAACCTTAAACTATTGGGAACCTCAGGAATTCCTTGGAGGTAAAATAACAGGAATACCCGCCGTTCATGGCTATGGGGTTGTTGCCAAACTTATGGGAAACGTTATGGGCTTTCATATCGAATTACCCAATCAAAAATCTATTTATATCAGTTCTGATACTATTTTTACGGAACACGTACAAAAAGTCCTAATTGAGTTTAAACCCGACATTTCGGTTGTCGCCTGTGGAACTGCCAGATTAGATTTCGGTCAGCCCTTATTGATGCGAATGAACGATATTCTGAAATTTGCCGCACTTGCTCCCGGAAAAGTATTCGCCAATCATTTGGAAGCTTTAAATCACTGTCCGACAACAAGAACAGCATTAAAACAAGCACTTTTGGATAATAATCTTTTGGATAAAGTTTCGATTCCAAATGACGGTACCTGTGTAGAATATTAGTCCTTCATTTAGTACAAATAAAAACTACAAAACCAATAATCCGAACTCACGCAAAGTATTAACGGGCTTGGAATACCAGAACAGTTCGAAATCGTCTAAATTGGTCTCAAAATCATTCTTCACTTCCTGAAAAGTGTAATTTTTAGTATTTGAAATAGCCATTTTACTTAAAATTTGAACCAGCCATTCTCCTTCTTCTTTATTGGTTTGAATGTTGAAACTTTCTTTTTTATCATGAAAAGTAAAACTCATCATTTCCCAGCTTCTTCCTTTTTTAGATTTTGTGAAATGCTCCACAAATGGCTTTCCGCCTAACCACACAACTTTTGCATTCGGTTTTGTATTGAAATCATTTCCTTCTTCAAGGGCATTAAAAATAAAGTCGGGGTCTATTTTAGTCTTTGGAATTTTAAAATCAAACCAATCCTGCAATTCGTAATCAAAACAGATTCCATGCATAAAATTAAAAAGTGATTTCTTCAGTCCGAAACTAAATTTATCGTGATTGATTCCGGTAGAATCGGTATAATCAATATCATTATTAGCAAAAGTTCCTATAGCTTCCGTTGCTTTTGTGACACCAAATTTTTCCGGATACAATCCAACCGGACTGTGAGCTGTCATCGCAAACTGATGCCAAAATCCCGACTGCAAAATCCCTGCTTCGAATAGCTGACGCACCATTTCGAGACTATCCACCGTTTCCTGAATGGTCTGAGTTGGATAACCGTACATCAAATAAGCATGAACCATGATTCCGGCTTCGGTAAAATTTCGGGTTACTCTTGCAACCTGTTCTACTGTTACCCCTTTGTCAATTAGCTTTAATAATCGGTCTGAGGCCACTTCTAAACCTCCTGAAACGGCAATACAGCCCGAAGCTTTAAGCAATAAACACAAATCTTTCGAAAAACTTTTTTCAAATCGAATATTGGTCCACCACGTTACTGCTAATTTCCGACGCAAAATTTCTAAAGCCAAAGCACGCATCAATGCTGGCGGTGCTGCTTCATCTACAAAATGGAATCCATTCTGCCCCGTTTGCAGCATCATCTCTTCCATTCGATCGCACAATAAATTAGCCGCAACCGGCTCGTAAACTTTTATATAATCTAATGAGATATCACAAAAGGTACATTTTCCCCAATAGCAACCGTGCGCCATAGTAAGTTTGTTCCAGCGTCCGTCACTCCACATTCGGTGCATGGGATTCACAATTTCGATTACCGAAATGTACTTATCCAAAGGCAAATCCGAATAATCGGGAGTTCCAACCTGTGACTGTTTATAATCGTGTTTTAAGGAATTGTTTTTATAGACTACTTCTCCGTTTTCCAGCAGAAAAGTTCTTTTGTATCGCTTCTCTTCCCTCGACTCCGCTCGGGAAGACAAGCTTTCAATAAGTTCTTCAATTGGCACTTCGCCGTCATCGAGAGTGATAAAATCAAAAAACTCAAAAACACGTTGATCCGAAAGTGAGCGCAATTCGGTATTTGGGAAACCTCCGCCCATCGAAATTTTTATTTCAGGATAGTGCTGTTTTACCCACTGCGCACATCTGAAAGCACTATACAAATTCCCCGGAAAAGGAACCGATATCAGAAAAAATGTAGGCTGAACTGCTTCAATTTTTTCTTTTAAAATTGAAATTAAAATAGAATCGATATAGGTTAGTTCCTGCTGTAAAGCTTCGTACAATTCATCAAACGAATTGGCACTTCTCCCTAAACGTTCGGCATATCGGCTGAAGCCAAAGTTCTCATCGATACATTCCACAATAAAATCCGAAATATCCTCGAGATAAAGGGTGGCAAGATGCTTGGCTTTATCCTGCGTTCCCATGGTTCCGAAAGCCCAATCCAATTCTTCCAACTGTGCAAAACGGGAGGCCTCAGGCAGAAAATCTTCCTGACAGATTTGTAAGGCCAGAGTTGGATTTTTCCCTTGCAGAAACTGAATTACTGCATCAATTGTTTTGATGTATTCGTCCTGTAATGCAAAAATACGTTTGGAATTATCTGAAATGTCTTCCCTCGACTCCGCTTGAGAGGACAAATCTTTAAAAAGATTTTCAGAATAGAGAAACAGATCAATTAACCCCTTCTTCGAAAACAGTTCCAAAATCACATCAATACCCAAATCAGCCTGAACCGATTCGATATTTTTAGTATTCAGAAAACCTTTTATATAAGCTGTTGCCGGATACGGTGTATTCAGCTGTGTAAAAGGTGGCGTAATTACAAAAAGTTTTGTTTTCAAAAGGACATTATTTTTTTGCAAAAATACGGGATATTTAGAGACTTTTCAGGAAAAGATTTTTCTATCAACCATTTTGATTTTTCAATTTTGATGTGTTAATATTTATTTACATTTACAATCCGATTATCAAACTTAATTTTTTATACTAAATGCCCTTACTGATACAAAAGATTAACTTTAAATTCATTTTTTTATTATTATTTGTACTTTCTCAATTTAACGGAAGAAGTCAAGACTTTATTTGGGCTGCCAATACTTATCAAAAAACCTATGGCTATTCAGATATTCGATCAATAGTTACTGATAGTAAAGGAAATACTTATGCTACAGGTGGATTTGGAGGAACTGTTGACTTTGACTCTGGCCCTAATAATCTTTCCTTAACTGCTTTGCCAAGATCTCAAGATTATACAAATTCTTTTATTCTAAAATTAGATAAGGATAAAAAAGTACTATGGGTAAAACAGATACATTCCATTTGGGCTGATCGTGGAAAATCAATCATTTTAGATAAAGACGAAAATGTAATTATAACAGGTATTGCAACAGGATCACAAATAGATTTATATCCTGATTCTCCTGGACAACATATCATAAACAATATTACTAATTCTACAGGGTCTTTTATTCTGAAACTTGATCCTGAAGGAAACTTTATTTTTGGTAACTTTTACCTAGGTGCTTTTGCTGATGAGTCTACCTTAGATAATGAAAACAATATTATAACAACAGGTTCCGGTACTACAACAGTAGATTTTAATGCTGGAAGCGGAATCTATAACTTAAATTCCGCAGGCAGTATGTTTCTTTTAAAAAACGACTCAAATGGTAATTTTATCTGGGCAAAACGAATAGGATCTAGTATTCATGATTATCCTATATCATTAGTTTGTGATAGTCAAAACAATATTATCTTCAAAGGTAATTTCAACAATAACATTACATTTGCAAATACAAATTATACTACATCTACATATGGTTACAATTGTAATTTTATATGTAAATTAAAACCAGATGGCCAAGAATCTTGGTTTAGACAATTAGGAACAATAGGAGGAGCAATCAGTAATGAAGATAAATCTGTAAAAGTTGATCCTTTAAATAATATCTATTTTAGCAGTACTAGTTCAGGCTCATTTACGACCAATTTTGGCAATACTAGCCTATTTTTTAATTCTAATGTAACTGACAGTTTTCTTTTTAAACTAAATCAAAATGGTGAGTATTTGTGGCACAATTCAATATATGGAGAGGAAAGTCAAGAGGTAAAATCTATTACTTTTGATAATACAAATGGTATTTATTTAGTTGCTTCAATGAATGGAAAAACTTTTGTCAATGACGATTGTAATAAAATATATCCTATCAATAAGCCTTTTGGAAGTGACGGAGGAATGCTGCTTAAATTTAATACAGACGGAAAGTTTATTAATTTTAAAAACATTTTAACCACTGGCTTTAGTTTGCAATTCGACTTTCAAAACAATATCCTAATTGGAGGAAGTTTTAAAGACCAACCAGATTTTGATCCCAGTCCAGTAAGTTCTCATTTTTTACATACTTTTTATAGCGATGGATTCGTTTTAAAACTCGCTCCCTGCACTTCAAATATTCCGGAAGCAGACAAAGATCAATATTTTTGTGCATCTTTAAATCCAACAATAAATGACTTAAAACCATGTGCCAAATTTATAAACTGGTATGATTCCAAAACAGCTACAGTTCCTTTAGAAAGAAATCTATTACTTGAGAATGGAAAGACTTACTACGCTTCCTATTTAGAGAACTGTTCAGAAAATGAAAGACTATCAGTTACAATTCATTTAAATATTCCTACTCTTCCCATAATTACGAATTCTACTTTTTGTAAAAAAGATAATCCTAAACTTTCACAAATTTCAATTCTTGGGTCGAATTTAAAATGGTATAACAGTCTACTAGGAGGTGATTTGCTACCATCTACAACATTACTAAAAAGCAATACTACTTATTATGTTTCTCAGCAAGAAAGCACAAGTAAATGTGAAAGTCAACGAGTTGCCGTAACACCAATTCTAAATGGTGATATAATAATTCCAAACTCACCACAAACTTTCTGTATCCAGCAAAATGCAACCTTAGCCAGTATTCAAATTGCCGGAAACAACATCAAATGGTATGACGCCCAGACAGCCGGAACACTTTTATCAAATACAACTTTACTTCAAAATGGGCTAACCTATTATGCAACTCAAACGATTAACGGTTGTGAAAGCGAAAGAATTCCTGTTACTGTTAACATTCAAAATACGGCAGCTCCAACAGGGGATGCAAATCAGCCTTTTTGTACAGGTCAGAATCCAACGATTGCTAATATTCAAACAAATGGAAATGCCGTAAAATGGTACGATTCGTTACATAATGGCTCTTTGTTAGTTGAAACAACAAATTTAACTGACGGAAAAACCTACTATGCCTCTCAGACTATCAACGGCTGCGAAAGCCCGCGATTTGGAGTTACAGTTTCAATCGTAAGTACGCCTTCTGCACCAACAGGAAATGCCAATCCACAATTTTGTAAAAGCGAGAATGCCACTCTAAAAGAAATTCAAATTATCGGGCAAAATATAAAATGGTACGACACGAGTTTCTCAGCTGGCGCTTTACCCAATACAACTTTATTGGAAAATAAGACCTATTATGCATCACAAACTATTGGATGTGAGAGTGACAGAACTCCAATTTTAGTTCAGGTTAATGACACTGCTTTACCCACGGGGAATAGCAATCAACAATTCTGTATCGATGAAAATGCTACCATTGCCAATCTTGCTATCTCCGGTTCAGCTATTAAATGGTATGATGCAGCAACGAATGGAAGTATTCTACCAGGAACTTCCCTATTACAAAATCGCATTTATTATGCTTCACAAACACTAAACAATTGTGAAAGCGAAAAACTTGCCATCACCGTAAAAATACAGGATACTCAAAAACCAATAGCTGATTCCCGACAAACGTTCTGTTTCCAGCAGAATGCTTCCATAAAAGACATTAATATTGTTGGACAAAATATAAAATGGTTTGAAAATAACGTTTCTACTGTAACGTTATTAGAATCAACTCCGCTTAAAAATGGCATGACCTACTACGCCTCTCAAACCATTGCGAATTGTGAAAGCGACCGAATTTCAGTTGTTATAAATATTCTTGAAGCAACGAATCAAAACTGTATCCACTTAGTTGAAGAACTTCCTTTTCCTAACTTTTTTACTCCAAATAATGATGGCTATAATGATACCTGGACAATAGATTTTGGATATCTGGCACCTAATACAGTGATTCAAATATTTGACCGTTACGGAAAATTCATTAAAGAACTAACTAAGGATACCTATTGGGACGGAACGTACCTCGGTAAAAATGAACCTACTTCAGATTATTGGTTTACAGCTACTCGTTCCAACGGTAAGGAATACCGAGGTCATTTTACTTTGAAACGATAAATAGAAAAGCCCTTCAGTGAAAGGGCTTTTCTATGTTATAATTATTTTACCTGCGGCAAAATCCAACTAGAAATTGCGTCTAACGCAATTGGAGAAAATGTTTGTTCTATTTTCTCATATTCATTTGGCGAACCGGTTTTACATTCCTGAAACAAATGATTCATATCAGGCAAAATTTTAGCAGTCACTTTTTTATTCCCTGATTTCAGTAGAGTCTTTTTTATAACTTCTAAATTTACTTCGGCCGGAACCTGTACATCTTTACCTCCGTTAAGTGCTAAAACAGGACATTTTACTTTTTCTAAAATAGAAGCCGGATCGATCTTTATAAAATTATAAAACCAAATATTATTGATGAAATCAGCACAGTATTTTGCCATAGCATCATTTTTGGAACCTGGAAATTTAAATTTGAAATAACTCGTAATTTTATTTTTAAAAGTATCGTCAAAAACAGAAGAAGCCAATAAAATATCATAAGCACCTCTAAAAATCTCCTGACCTTTTTGAATTTCGTCTTCAGGCATTCCGCTTTGTTGCTCAATTAATTCTTTTTGCAGCAAGAGTAACTTGTCCCCTTTAAGTCCGGGACCGGCTAATAAAACAATAAAATCAATATCTCTTGAATTTCCCGCAACGATCGGAGCTATTATTCCGCCTTCACTATGCCCTATCAAGCCTATTTTACTTTTATTAATTTCTTTTCTTGTTTTTAAATACTCTACTCCTGCCTGAACATCTTCTGCAAAATCAAATGTTGTTGCACTCGAAAAATCTCCCGTAGATTCACCAACGCCTCGATCGTCAAAACGCAAAACAGCAATTCCTTTTTGAGTCAAATAATCCGATAATACTAAGAATGTTTTATGCCCTAAGCCTTCTACATCTCTATTTTGAGGCCCACTACCTGTAATTAGAATTACCGCCGGAAAGTTTCCTTCCTTTTTAGGCAGAGATAATGTTCCTGCAAGAGTTACATGGGCTACCTTGTTTTCAAATTTCACATCTTCGGTATAATACGGATATGGTTTTACAGGCTCCTGAGGTTTCGCAGACACTTCTTTCTGAGTTATTTCTTTTGATAAGTTGATGTCAACTGATTTTCCTGCTTGTGTAAGCTTTCCCACAACAACATTATTACTGTTTAAAATTCCTTCATAAGAACCTCTTATAGCAGCAATTTCTAATTTCAAAACAGCATTCTCAAAAGAGGTTTTTGTAACAGGAATTCCTTTTGCTCCCTGATCCGGGCTATCCATTGTCGAAATATATCCAGTTTCTGTTTTAGCAATATGAAAAACAACCCGAAGTTGAGTACCTTGTATTTTTAAAAGTCCGTTCCATTGCCCTGAAATTTCTTGTCCGTTCATTACATAAGAAGCTAAAGCTACTATTAAAGTGAGTATTGTTTTTATCATTTTTATTGAAATAAATAAGATTGCTTTGTTGATGATCAGGAATTACAACTTCCCTTGTTTTTTCTCCAATTGTTTGAATTTGATAAAAGAATATGCTACCGGCACGAATGCTAAAACGATCCCGATTGTGACAAAGGCCTTTGAGAAAACAAAACCTGAAAAAATCAATCCTCCTAAAATGATGATAATCCCGCCCACAAACCAAAGTTTACCTGCAAATGCATGTGTAGCCTTCCAAACTTCCTGATTCTCGAGGGTCCATGGTGTGCGAATTCCAATAAAATAATTGGGCTGAATTACTTTGAAATAGTTTCCCAAAACCATAATTAAAATTCCCGCTAAAACATAAATCAAATTTGGGTTTGAAACAGACTGATTTTTTGTCACATATAAAAGAAATAACGCCAGTAAAGACATAAACAGAACCATGAAAAACTTCAACTGATAAAACTTTTTTCCCATTAAAGAAAGTCTTTTTTTAGGATCAAGTAGTGCAGCTGAAGACATTATTGCATAAGTCAGAACCGGTAACAGAAAAACCAATACAATCAAAAAAGCTTTACTTCCCCAATCGTCAATTTGACCGTTCATGTTCCAGTGAATCGGAACTCTTTCAGGAAGACTGTTCCAGATAAATGCTAAGTATACATACGGAATCATAACAATTCCAATAATTGGAAGCTCTTTTTTCAATTCTAAATTCATTTTTTATTTTTTAAAAGTTAATATCCATTGCAAAACATCTTCCATAATGGTGGTATTGATGGAGTAGATGATAAATTGCCCGGTTTTTTCAGAAGTAATCAAATCGGCACGTTTTAAAATATCTAGATGATGCGAAATACTGGGTTTTGATATATTAAAAGCATCTGCAATTTCTCCGGCAGACATATCCTTATTCTTTAAAAGCTCCAGAATTTCTCTTCGCGTTGCATCGTTAAGGGCTTTAAAAATGTCATTCATCATTTATATATTTAGACAAATATCTAAATACTTTTCTAATTAGCAAAAAAAAGAGACTATAATTTTAAATCATAGCCTCTTTAGAGCGTTTTATATTTTAATTAGATCTTAAAACTGATGTACTTTCTTAGAAATCACCAAAAAGGAAATCAACGAAATTAAAGCGGCACCAGTCAGATAAAAACCTACATAACTTAAACCGTAAGTACTGGCCAGCCAAATAGCGATCATTGGCGCAAATGCCGCACCAAGGATTCCGGCCAAATTAAACGTTAAGGAAGCTCCGGAATAACGAACATTTGTTGGAAACAATTCCGACAGGAAAGTTCCTAAAGGTCCATAAGTGAATCCCATCAGAGCCATTCCGGTACAGGCAAATGTGGTAATTAGAATGATATTTCCTTTGCTTAAAAAAGAAGAAAACAAAAAACCGAAAAGTGCAATAGCTATGGTAGCAATAATTAGCATTTTACGTCGTCCGATCTTATCGGCAACTACTGCCGAAACCGGAATAAAAAGGGCAAAAAACAAAACAGAGAACAACTGAACCAATAATGCATCTCTTTTGGTAATCCCTAAATCGGAAGTGATCCAGCTTAAAGTAAAAACGGTCATCAGATAAAAAACCAAAAAGGTGGTAACAGCCGCCAATGTTCCAAAAATCAATTGATTTCGATACGATTTAATCAAAGTTAAAAAGGGAACTTTAACTTCTTCCTTTTCTTTTTTAGCGTTCTCAAATGAGGGAGTTTCGGTAATTTTTGTTCGGATATAAAATCCCACAACAACCAAAAGCGAGCTTGCTATAAATGGAATTCTCCAGCCATAATCCATAAAATTTTCATTGGTCATCGTGTCTGTCAGAATTAAAAAAGTTCCTCCCGAAAGCAGCAATCCAATAGGAGCACCCAATTGAGGAAACATTCCGTACCAGGCACGTTTATCCGGAGGTGCATTTTCGATTGCCAATAAAACAGCACCACCCCATTCGCCTCCTAAACCTACACCTTGTCCAAATCGACACAGCATTAACAATAAAGGAGCAGCAACACCAATACTGGCATAACCGGGCAAAAATCCGATCGTAACCGTCGAAATACCCATCGTTAATAATGCTGCCACCAAAGTAAATTTACGCCCGATTTTATCTCCATAATGTCCAAAAAAAGCGGAACCTAATGGACGTGATAAAAAAGCAATCGAAAAGGTAGCTAAAGATTCCAGGGTTGCCATAGTCGGGTCTGAACCAGGGAAAAATAGTTGCGGAAAAACCAATACGGCAGCATTGGCATAAATATAGAAATCAAAAAATTCAATGGTGGTACCAATCAAGGAACCAAAGAGAACATGTTTTAAGGAGTTCTTCTGTTTCGGGTTATTTTTCATTCGGCTTTACTATTGTTTTCTTTTAACTATTATTGCAAAAAATAAATCAGCTTCTTCTGCACAACAAATATTTGTTTGCAAAAATAGAATTTCATTATTAATAACACATATATCCAAACAATACTTTTAAATTACTCTCAAAATTTTAACAAAAATAGCAAATCAATCCTTCTAATCATTCACAAAACATTTCTTACAATTAAAAAAGAGGCAATAAAACCAATATACTGATTTACAACCACTTAATTCAAAGCGTAAAAATCAAATCTTAAGCATTCGTTAAAAAAGGATTTAAGTACATATTTTGATTAAATTTACAGCTATCAAAAATAAACCTAAAACTATGCCTACCGACTGTATCAGCTACCAAAACTCAGGATATTTCTCTAAATTGATACAAGATTATTTAGATCAAAAACCCGAATTACAATCACTGTACAATCACTTTCCTACGCTTGAAAACTTTGAGAAACAAATCCTTGACAAGCAGGCTAATTTCGACCATGCAAACCGTATTCCTCTTGTTGAGACGCTAAAAAAGCAATATCAAAACATTCAAGTTTCAAATTCAACAAAAGAGAATATTGAGCTTTTAGCACTCCCAAATACTTTTACGATCACAACCGGACACCAGCTAAACCTGTTTAGCGGTCCTTTGTATTTTTTATACAAAATCATTTCGACCATTAATCTCACTAGGGAACTGAAATCAAAATATCCTGCTCATAATTTTGTTCCTGTTTATTGGATGGCAACTGAAGATCATGATTTTGAAGAGATTAACTATTTTAATTTTAAAGGAAAAAAGTTCCGCTGGAACAAAGAAAGCACCGGTCCGGTTGGAAGACTTTCGACAGAAGGTTTAGAAGATTTTTTTGAAATCTACTCCAAAGATTTGGGTTCAAGTACAAATGCCAACTTCTTAAAAAGACTCTTTGAAGAAGCCTATCTTAAGCATGAAAATCTTGCCGATGCCACACGTTTTCTGGCAAACCGCTTGTTCGAATCGTACGGTTTAGTGATTTTAGACGCAGATTCAGCAGATTTAAAACGCGCTTTCATTCCGTATGTTAAGGAAGAACTGGAACAGCAAACGGCTTTCAAAGCGGTTCAGGAAACAATCTCAAAATTTAATGATTACACCATCCAGGTAAATCCTCGTGAGATCAATCTGTTTTACATTGAAGACCAACTGCGTGAGCGAATTATATTAGAAAAAGACCGATACGTTGTCAACCATACTAAAATATCATTTTCGAAAGAAGAAATTTTCAATCTACTCGAAAGCAATCCCGAAAAATTCAGTCCGAATGTAATCATGCGTCCGTTATATCAGGAAATTATTCTTCCAAATTTATGCTACATTGGTGGCGGAGGAGAAATTGCTTACTGGCTCGAATTAAAATCTTTTTTTGATGCTGTGAACATTACTTTCCCCATGTTACTGGTTCGTAATTCAGTACTTTTAAGCACCGAAAAACAAGCTAAAAAAGCAGATAAACTTGGACTTCACTGGAAAGATTTATTTACTAAACCCACAGATTTAGTAAATGCCATTACACATAAATTATCTGGTTTTCCGATTGATTTAACTCCACAAAGAGAAATGCTGGTCAAACAATTTGAGTATCTTTACGAATTAGCACAGCAAACTGACAAATCCTTCACAGGAGCTGTAAAAGCTCAGGAAGTAAAGCAAAAGAAAGGCTTAGACAATCTCGAGAAAAGATTATTGAAAGCACAAAAACGAAAACTGGATTCGGAAATACAACGTGTTGTTGATTTACAATGTGAATTGTTTCCCAATCAGAGTTTACAGGAGCGTCAAACCAATTTTTCTGAATTTTATCTGGAAAAAGGAGACGAATTGATTCCTCTTTTAATACAAAATTTAAAACCTTTAGCAACGAATTTTAATATTATCACGATATAAAAATAAAAAAGTAATAGTCGTCAGAATAAATAACCGCCTCTTCTGAAATTATTGCCTCTCAAACCAAATAGTAACCTTTAAAAAAAAATTAACCTATTTACCAAAATTATGACCAGAGAGCGCCTGATATCATTAGATGTCTTTAGAGGATTGACTATTTTATTAATGACTATTGTAAACAACCCGGGAGATTGGGGAAATGTCTACGCCCCGTTACTACACTCCGACTGGCATGGCTGTACGCCAACCGACTTAGTGTTTCCGTTTTTTATTTTCATTATGGGAGTTGCGGTACCCCTGGCAATGCCAACCAAAACCTGGGACAGCACTACCTTCAACAAAATTCTGGTTCGTTCGCTACGCATGCTCGGCCTTGGAATTTTCTTTAATTATTTTGGAAAAATACAGCTTTTCGGCCTTGAAGGAATTCCGCTTCTTATCGGTCGATTGATTATCACTGTGGCAGTTGGCTATGCTTTGATGGGCAATTTCAGTTCGAAAATCAAAAACATACTGGCATTTTCAATTTTGTTTGTTTATCTGTTTCTGGCTTACAGCGGGATCGAAGCTTACCACGATGTGCGATTACCGGGTGTTTTACAACGAATTGCGATTGTATATTTTGTTGTTTCTCTATTGTATTTAAAAACAACTCAAAAAACACAGATCATAACCGGTATTACTTTATTACTGGGCTATTGGGCCATAATGACTTTAATTCCCGTTCCCGGAATCGGAGCGCCTAATTTAGAAAAAGAAACCAACCTAGCTTCCTGGCTCGATGGTGTTTTACTTGAAGGACATATGTATCGCGGAACCATAACCTGGGATCCTGAAGGAGTTCTAAGCACCATTCCCTCAATCGTGAACGGAATCATTGGCTTATTGATTGGTCAGATTTTACAGCGTGAAATTACACAAAAGCAGAAAGCCGTTAAAATGATAGCTGCAGGTGTCGCATTAATCATTGGAGGATTAATCTGGAACGCCTTCTTCCCTATCAACAAATCGCTTTGGACCAGCAGTTATGTTTTATACACTACAGGACTGGCAACTGCTTGTTTAGCATTCCTATATTACATCATTGACATTGCAGCCTACAAAAAGGGTCTAAAATTGTTTTTAATCTGGGGAGTCAATCCGATGATTGTATTTTTCTTCTCTCAGATCATCCCTCAGGCTTTAGTGATGGTCCAGTTTAAGAACCCGCATCATCCGGAAGAGCAGATCAATCTTTTAAATTATTTGTACCAATTCGGTATTGCTCCTTTCTTTAACAATCCAATGGCAGCCTCATTAGCAGGAGCATTAACTTATGTTGGAATCTGGACTTTTATATTATGGATTTTCTACAAAAACAAACTGATTTTTAAAGTTTAAAAATAAGCTATATCCATTTCGATTACAAGAGACGCAAAACGCGTCTCTTTTTTTTCTTCCTCACTCCAAAACAAATTGACATCATCGCATAGCGCACTATTTTTCATTTTTCTTTACCAAAACATCATTTGTTAGAGTTTTAATTATGAATTTATTAAAATCAATTCATAAAAAAAGTATACTTTTGCACGAAATTAAAAATAAGCAATAAAATGGCAACAAATAGAACTTTTACAATGATTAAGCCGGATGCAGTTCAAAACGGACACATCGGAAATATCTTAGCAATGATTACTAATGGAGGTTTCAAAATCGTTTCATTAAAATTAACTCAACTTACTGTAGCTGATGCTCAAGCATTCTACGCAGTTCACGCAGAAAGACCTTTCTACGGAGAATTAGTTGAATTCATGTCTCGCGGACCAATTGTTGCTGCAATTTTAGAAAAAGACAATGCAGTAGAAGATTTCAGAACTTTAATTGGAGCTACAAATCCAGCTGAAGCTGCTGAAGGAACTATCCGTAAAGCATACGCTACTTCAATCGGAGAAAACGCAGTACACGGTTCTGACAGCGACGAAAATGCAGCTATCGAAGGTGCATTCCACTTCGCAGGAAGAGAGCAATTCTAATAATTTTAGACTTTCTTAGATTTTTAGATGTTAGACTTCTTAGATCTTAGAAAATGCATAAAAGAAAACCCGTTTCAAATGAAACGGGTTTTCTTTTATAACATTCTAGCCAAAATCTAACATCTAAAAATCTAAGCCAGTCTAATAAGTCTAACGAAGAACAACTTCTTTAACCACCTCACGACCTAACTCCTCGTTGATCATTTTTACAATCTTGCTTTTACCGTGGCTTAATTCTTCACGTAAAACTGCCGATCCCAGCTCGACATACAATGTACTTCCTTTCAGAACAACATTTTTGGTATACGTATTCACACCATTCCCCATCAACTGCCTCCAGGCCTCTTTTACATCAATCTGGTCCATTCCGGCACCTAACTTATTCACTTGGATAATCTGCTGCAAAACAGCTCCAATCGTGCTTTCACTATTTAGTCTTTTTGCCATCGTTTAATAAATTTACAGGTCCGGTTTTTTTATAATGATATTCTTTATTCTGATCGTTCTTTACTACAAAAGTCTCATCAGAAATTGAAATCAATTCTTCACTCCACTTTGCATAATCTGTTTTATAATCGAGGAAAACCTGATCTCCTTTAAATCGAACCGATACATCTTCAAAAGTATCTGTTGTTAAAAAAGTTCCATCCAACTGTGCCATCACCTTGGTACGTGTCCCCTTAGTTCCTTTAATATTAAAATAATCGAAATTTTCGTTCATTCCGTAATCTTTGTCCTCTCCTTTATCAAAAACTACTTTCTCAATTTCCCAATAACCATTCAGTTTTGCAATATCAGCAGGTTTAATTTCTTGTTTACAGCTTACTAACAAAAGCGATAAAACCAAAATCATAAAAGTGTTTTTCATACTATAATTTTTAAAATTCTATTCTACCCTTTTCTCCTTGAAAAATCCCCGTCCAAAAAAACAATTATCCGCTATGTACCTTCATTTTTACAGTAAATAGTACCAAAAAAAAATGTTTTCCAGCGGACTGAAATTTCTCTTTTCAAAAGAAAGATGAACCTACAAAGTTAACTTAAAAACCTCATAAGAAGCAAAAAATCACAAAACCATTTAAACTATTTTATATCTTTCTGGTCAAACCCCAAACCAAAAAATAAAAAAACATGACCAAAGCTATTTACACCATACTGATTGCTATCCTCTTAACAGGCTGCAGCAAAGATTCGTCTGAATCAGAACCAATTACAGTTCCCGCAGAAAACATGTATTTCCCTCCAATAACCGGAACAAACTGGGAAACAAAGTCAATCGCTGATCTTAAATGGAATCAGGCTGCTGTTCAGCCGCTTTTAGATTATCTGGAACTAAAACATTCCAAGTCGTTTATTATACTGGTCAACGGGCGAATTGTTTTAGAAAACTATTTTAACGGGCATTCGGCAACTACCAATTGGTATTGGGCCAGCGCCGGAAAAACGTTAACCTCTACTGTTACAGGAATTGCCCAACAAGAAAATTTGCTGAATATCAATAATAAAATTTCTCAATATTTAGGAGAAGGATGGACAAGTGAAACTTTACCCAAAGAAAATTTAATTACCTGTAAACATTTACTGACTATGACCTCCGGGCTGGATGACAGCACAGACGATGTCAATCCCGCTAATCTAGTCTATAAAGCCGACGCCGGAATAAGATGGGCCTATCATAATGTTTATGTAAAACTACAAGATGTTGTTGCAAAAGCAAGCGGACAAAGCTGGGAGAATTATTTCAACACCAAATTAAGAGATAAAATCGGGATGAATGGAAATTGGGTACAAATTGGCGTCAATAGTGTTTACACCAGCACCTCCAGAAGTATGGCCCGTTTTGGACTTTTAATGCTGAACAAAGGAAAATGGGAAAACAACACAATACTCAACGAAGCATATTTTAATGAAGCAACCACAACTTCTCAGAATATCAATTTAGGATACGGTTATTTATGGTGGCTGAACGGAAAAAGCTCTTATCACTTACCTCAATCACAACTTACTTTTCAGGGAAGTATAATCCCAAGCGGACCAACCGATATGTTTATGGCCTTAGGTAAAAATGACCAAAAAATATATGTCATACCCAGTAAAAAAATGGTAGTCATCAGAATGGGAGATGCTGCGGACAGTGTTAATCTGGCCTTATCTGATTTTGACAAAACGTTATGGGAGAAGATTAATGCTTTGTATCAGTAACAAAAAAGCTTTAAATAGAAATGCTTTCGAAAACATTACCACTTAAAGCTTACTATTTTTTTTGAAATAATATCTGCCTGATACTATTAACGATTAGTTCGCATTCTTTTAAAAACTCCTAAAAAGAATAAAACTATTCCGATTACCAGCAAAGCATAATAAACCGAAAGATTACTATCTTTCAACACATTTGCTAAAACAAAACATATCACACTGGCAAAATAAAAAGCTATCGCTGATATATTTTTTAAAGATTCGAAACCCATTATAAATTATTTAAAAAAACTATCTACAAATTCATACTTATTAAAGACCTGAAGATCTTCAATTCCTTCTCCAACACCAATGTATTTTACAGGAATCTGAAACTGATCTGAAATACCAATTACCACACCGCCTTTAGCTGTTCCGTCCAGTTTAGTTACAGCCAGAGAAGTCACTTCGGTGGCAGCCGTAAATTGTTTGGCCTGCTCGAAAGCATTTTGCCCTGTAGAACCGTCTAAAACTAAAAGTACATCATGCGGAGCATCTTCTACAACCTTTTGCATGACACGTTTTACTTTTGTAAGCTCATTCATCAAATTGATCTTATTGTGCAAACGTCCGGCTGTATCTATAATCACCACATCGGCATTTTGCGCTACGGCAGATTGCAGCGTGTCAAAAGCAACAGAAGCAGGATCACTACCCATATTTTGTCTCACAATTGGAACATCTACACGGTCTGCCCAAACCTGTAATTGATCAATAGCAGCAGCACGAAAAGTATCGGCAGCTCCTAAAACGACTTTATAACCGGATTTTTTAAACTGGTACGCTAATTTACCAATTGTAGTAGTCTTACCTACTCCATTAACTCCTACAACCATTAAAACGTATGGTTTTTTATTTTTTGGAATCTCAAATTCCGTTGCTTCGCCTGTATTGGTTTCAGACAATAAAGCACCTATTTCTTCACGAAGAATCTGATTCAGTTCGTCTGTTCCTAAATATTTATCTGCAGCAACACGTTTCTCGATTCTGGAGATTACTTTCAGCGTTGTATTTACTCCAACATCAGAAGCTACTAAAATCTCTTCCAGATCATCCAGAACATCATCGTCGACTTTAGATTTTCCCGCGACAGCTTTGCTTAACTTGGAGAAAAAACTAGTTTTTGATTTTTCAAGACCTTTGTCTAAAGTCTCTTTCTTATCAGTAGAGAATAATTTTTTAAAAAAACTCATTTTTTATAGGTTGTTAGTTTTTTAGATTATGGGATAATAAAACCCAAATAATCTTTAATCTTTAAAGAAACTTAAAATTAGTCATGTTTCTTTAAATTTTAGACAAATATAAAAAATAAAAAAGCTACTTCCGAATGAAAGTAGCTTTTCTATATACTGTGATTGTTATTATTTCTTTTTCAAGAACTCATCAACTTCTTCAGGAGCCATAATAGATTCTACGAATGTATATGCACCAGTTTTAGGAGATTTTACCATTTTGATGGCTTTTGATAATCTCTTAGAAGATGTTTGTAACGATGCTACGGTTTTCTTTGCCATGATTCAAATGTTATTTGAAATTTTTAATTTAAATAAAAATCTCTAATTAATTACTTAATTTCTTTATGAACAGTTACACGTTTCAAGATTGGATTAAATTTTTTAATCTCTAATCTGTCCGGAGTATTTTTCTTGTTCTTAGTTGTTATGTATCTTGAAGTACCTGCAACACCAGAAGTCTTGTGTTCAGTACATTCTAAAATCACCTGGATTCTATTACCTTTCTTTGCCATCTTGCTATATATTTATTTAGGAAAAGATTATTTGATAAATCCTTCTGACTGTGCTTTTTTCAAAACAGCAGTGATTCCATTTTTATTAATTGTTTTTATCGTAGATGCTGCTACTCTAAGAGTAATCCATCTATCTTCTTCTGGAAGATAAAAACGCTTTTTAACTAAGTTTACAGAAAACTTTCTCTTAGTTTTGTTCATAGCGTGAGAAACGTTATTTCCTACCATCGCTCTTTTACCTGTAAGGTCACAAACTCTTGACATTATACTTTACTTTTATCGTTATTCAAAATCAGGGTGCAAAGAAAAGAAAAATAAACCATTGTAGCAAAAAATTATTGCACAATTTTTAAAATTTCTTTCTTCAAAATTTCTAAACTCTTATTCACTGCTCTATCTATCACTTTTTCACGGGGTTGACCAAAGTTGAATTCTTCTACGATTATACCCTCCGGAGTTGCTAAAGCGATAAAAACAGCTCCAATTTCAGCTTCAGAGTCTCCTTTTGTCGGTCCGGCGTTCCCGGTTGTCGCAATTGCATAATCTGTTTTCAGCATCTCCTTCACATTCAAAGCCATAGCCGACGCAACCTCAGCACTTACCACCGAAAACTTATCAACCAAATCCTGCGAAACCCCAAGAACATTGACCTTCGCCTCTGTTGCATAGGAAACCACACTGCCTTTAAAATAAGCAGAAGCTCCCGGAATTGCCGACAAAATGGAAGCAATTCTTCCTCCGGTAAAACTTTCAGCAGTTGAGATCGTTTTATTTTGTTTGGTTAAAATTTTTCCCACTACTGTTTCAATAGTTTCGTTTTCCTCATAACCCACTATGATATCATGAATTATAGCATCTAAAGATTTTACATTTTCTTCAATTGCAGCTTCAAGCTCTTCTTTATTGATTCCTCTCGCCGACAAACGCAAACGCACTCGCCCTGGATTAGGCAGATAGGCCAACTTGATAAATTCCGGCAGATTATTCTCCCAGTCTTCGATACGTTCCGCAACTAAACTCTCGCCCTGACCATAAGTCAAAATTGTCTTATGAATGATATATGGACGTTTGTACTCGCGAATTATTTTAGGAATTATTTCTTCTTCGACTAAATACTTCATTTCATACGGGACTCCCGGAAGTGAAACAAAAACAGTATTTTCTTTCTTCATCCACATACCCGGAGCTGTACCTACTTTGTTGTGCAAAACGGTACATTTGGAAGGAACTAGAGCCTGATCTTTATTCAACTGTGAAATTGGGCGTTTGTAAAAACCTTCGATTAGCTCCGTCACGTGAGCCAAAACTTTAGCATCCATCACCAGCTCATCCTCAAAATACTCGCAAAATGTTTTTCTTGTGACGTCATCTTTTGTAGGCCCCAAACCACCGGTTACAATAACCAGATCAACTTTGTTTTGCAATTGGGCAAATGTGTCTAAAATATGTTTTTTATCGTCACTTATCGAAATCATTTCATGAACTTCGACACCAATGCGATCCAGTGATTTTGCAATAAAACCCGAATTAGTATCTACAATCTGACCTATTAAAATTTCATCTCCAATAGTAATAATGCTTGCTTTCATAGCTGTGAATTATTTTTACTTATCGTAAGTCCAATTATTATAATAAAGAATATTATTGCCGTGATTTTATACGAATGCCAGATACGGCTCGCTTTTGCAAAAAAAAAAAGAATCACATCAAAGATTTACACATCAAAGTCTTTTTTAATCTCTTTGATGGCTTCTTTTACCTGTAACTTAATACTCTTAAAAGTTTCAATAATTTCTTTTTTCTTGCCTTCGGCTTTGGTCCAGGCTTCTACCTGAAGAATTTCCTCAAAAGCAACATTCAACCCCATTAAGTCCAATGTAGGTTTTATTTTATGTGCATAAGAATAGGCATACTTATGATCCTTCTTTTTAATCCCTTCTTTGATTTGTTTTAAATCTTCAGGAACTTCAGTAACAAACAATTTAAGAATTTCATTTACAAATTCCGGATCATTGTCTGAAAGTGCATATACTTTCGAAAGGTTGTATTTTAAAGCCATTACTTTACTTGTATTCTGAATAATTTTTTATCTTCTAAAAAGCCTTCTAAAACGTCATTCGGCTTAACCGCAGCAACGCCTTCCGGTGTTCCTGTAAAAATAATATCTCCAATTTTTAATGTAAAAAACTGCGATACATACGAAACAAGCTCATCAATTTTCCAAAGCATGAAACTCGTATTTCCTTTTTGAACGGTTTCAGAATTTTTCGTCAGCTCAAATGTAAGATTTTCCATCGAAACAAAATCACTCTTTGGCAAAAACTCTCCGATAACCGCAGAGCCATCAAAAGCTTTTGCTTTTTCCCACGGCAATCCTTTTGCTTTTAATTTTTCCTGTAAATCTCTGGCTGTAAAGTCGATCCCAACACTAATTTCGTCATAGTACTTGTGTGCAAATTTAGGTTCGATGTATTTTCCAACCTTACTAATTTTAACAATTACTTCTAATTCGTGATGAATTTCTTCAGAAAATTCGGGGATTACAAACGGATGCTGTTTCAATAAAACTGCCGAATCCGGTTTCATAAAGACCACCGGTTCTGTGGGACGCTCGTTTTTTAGCTCTTCAATGTGATTGGTATAATTTCTACCGATACAGATGATTTTCATTTTTCTATAGATTCTAAGATTCTAAGCAACTCAGACTCTAAGAAACTATGCCAAAAACTTAGCACCTTAGAGCCTTAGGGACTCAGAGCCTTACTTCGTATTTAACTTTCTTAATTTAATAGCCGTAAGTACTTTTTTGGTATACAAAGGAAAATCGGCATTTTGAATCCAGCTGAAATAGCCAGGCTCACTTTCTAAGACCTTCTCCACTTTAGCACCTTTGTGTTTTCCGAAAGTAAAAATTTCTTCGTTGTCTTTATCAAAAGCAATCATTCCGGCAAAATCAGCGATTTTTTTACGGGTGGTAAATTCAGACAACGATTTCATATCGTTTTCCAATTCCGGATAACGGTCTAATTGTGCTTTTAGGATTTCGTAGGTCGCCATTGTATCAGCTTCTGCAGAATGCGCATTCTCCAGACTCTTTCCACAATAGAATTTCAATGCGGCACTTAAAGTACGCTCTTCCATTTTATGAAAAATTGTCTGTACATCTACCGAAACTTTGTTTTTCATATCAAAATCAACCCCGGCACGCAGCAATTCTTCTGCTAATAACGGAATATCAAACCGATCTGAATTAAAACCGCCCAAATCACTGTCTTTAATCATATTGTAAACCTGTGGTGCCAATTCTGCAAAAGTAGGTTCGTTTGCTACTTTTTCATCTGTGATACCATGAACAGCAGTTGTTTGTGGCGGAATTGGAATCGTAGGATTCACTAACCAGGTTTTACTTTCTTTATTTCCGTTTGGAAAAACTTTGAATATCGAAATTTCTACAATTCGATCTTTACCGATATCAATTCCGGTTGTTTCAAGATCAAAAAAGCAAATTGGTTTGTTGAGTTTGAGTTCCATTTTTAATTTTTATAAGATTACAAATGTAATTTTTAAAGCCGAAATTCCTCTTCTATTCTTGACTTTTTTAAACAAAAAGGGCCGTAATCCAGCGATTTTAACTTTTAAATGGATTCTCAAAGTCAGCTTCTGTTTGTTTTCTTAACCTTTTCTTACAAAACAAAAAACCCGGGAATTTATTCAAATTCCCGGGTTCAAATTATTTTTAAAACAGAATTTAAAAATCTCTGTTCACATCAAAAGCTTCTAAATATTCAGCTACTCTTTTCACAAAACTTCCTCCCAGAGCGCCATCTACTACTCTATGATCGTAAGAATGTGATAAGAACATTTTTTGACGGATTCCGATAAAATCTCCTTCCGGAGTTTCGATAACCGCAGGCACTTTACGAATAGCTCCCAAAGCCAGGATTCCAACTTGCGGCTGATTGATAATTGGAGTTCCGAAAACACTTCCGAAAGTTCCAACATTAGTCACTGTGTAAGTTCCGCCTTGCGTATCGTCCGGTTTTAGTTTTCCGGCTTTTGCACGGTTTCCTAAATCGTTCACCGCTTTTGCCATTCCAACCAAATTCAGCTGATCTGCATTTTTAATTACCGGAACAATTAAGTTTCCGTTTGGTAAAGCTGCCGCCATACCTAAATTTATATTTTTCTTTTTGATGATGTACTCACCATCAACAGAAATATTCATTCCAGGAAAATCTTTTAAAGCTTTAGCCACTGCTTCCATCATAATTGGAGTAAACGTAAGCTTCTCACCTTCTCTCTTCTCGAAAGCACTTTTTACTTTATCTCTCCATTTTACAATGTTAGTCACATCAACTTCAATAAACGATTGTACATGTGCCGAAGTTTGTACTGAAGCTACCATGTAACCTGAAATCAGCTTACGCATTCTGTCCATTTCAACGATTTCATCGCCTCCGTTTACAGATACCGGAACAGCTTGCTGGCTTTTTTGAACCGGAGCTGCAGGCTGAACTGCTTTTGGAGCTTCTACAACCGCTTTTGGAGCCTGAACACCTGATTTACGGGTTTCAATATATTTTAGAATATCTTCTTTTGTTACGCGGCCGTCTTTTCCTGAACCGGCAATACTTTCTAATTCAGCAACAGAAATACCTTCTTCTTTAGCAATATTTTTTACTAATGGAGAAAAGAATTTATCCGATCCTGAAAAATCCTGCGGTGCAGCTACAGCATCTTTCGCAACTTCGATAGTTTTTTCGATTTCAGTAACTTCTGCCGGAGCAGCAGCCTCTACTGCCTTAACAGCCGGTGCATCACCTTCTGTTTCAATAATTGCAATAGTTTGTCCTACCTGAACCAAATCGTCTTTACCGAACAATTGCTCAATCAAAACTCCTGATACCTCGCTTGGTACTTCACTATCAACCTTATCGGTTGCGATTTCCAGTACTGCTTCATCAGCTTCAATTTTGTCTCCAACTTCTTTCAACCAGTTTGTAATAGTTGCTTCAGCGACACTTTCTCCCATTTTAGGAAGTTTCAATTCAAATCTTGCCATATTGTTAATCTAAAAGGTGATTTTGATTTTCAGATTGCGAAATTACTGAATATTTTGAATATAAATTACACTTAATATAATTTTTTACTCGATTTTTACGATTTGCCCCCTGTCATTCCGTGAATTACTCCCAATAATAAAATTTGCATTTTTGGGGAAAATCTTAAAAGTAATGTTCTTATCTTTAAGAGTTTCTATGATTTTGATACATTTTTTGAATGAAACATACTGATTATCCAAAATAATCTCAACTCTTTTACCCTCAAAAAGCTGCCACGAATTTACCATTTTTTCTTTTTTGAAATCTAAAAAGCTGACTTTATTTTTTAAAATTTCAGGTAATTTTTCAGACAAAATTCGATTTGAAGAGTAAAAAATGACGCTTTCAGGTAAGGGTTTTGATTTTGTTTTTCCCTGAAACATTTTTACAAACGAAAAGAACCAAATACCTATTTGAATGAAAAATTCAAAAAACCATGATTTTCTGAAATGCTTTTGATAGAAAAAATTCATCGCCTCCTGGAAACGTTTCATGTATCTTTCGTCTTTTACCGTACTTTCTCCTTTGTAATGCAAAACGGTCGTTTCGTGAAAATAATAATTCGATTTCTTTTTTTGCAGTGCCCGATACGATAAATCAATATCATCAGCATACATGAAACATTTTTCGTCAAAACCTTCTAATTCAACGTACAAATCACGAGTCATCAACATGAAGGCTCCTACTAAAATATCAACTTTTCCGCTTTCATTTGTTCCTAAATGCTGGGCGTAATACTGATTACACAATTTCCAATTTGGAAAGATTTTATACAGTCCGAAAATTTTGGTAAAAGCTACCCAGGGAGTTGGAATTCCGCGTTTGCTTTCGGGTAAAAAAGCTCCGGTACCATCGATTAGTTTACAACCCACAATTCCCAAATTGACTTGTCTTTCGGCGAAATTCAGGATTTTCTTAAATGTATTTTCAGCAACAACAGTATCGGGATTCAGAATGCAAACGTACTTTCCGCGAGCCTCCGCTACTCCAATATTATTCCCTTTTGGAAAACCATAGTTGGTATCATTCTGAATCAATTTTACCGTTGGGAACTTACTTTTCATCATCAAACAACTCTCGTCTGATGAATTATTATCAACCACAATGATTTCTGCATCAAGTGACGAAATAGCTTCCTGAACACTTAAAACGCATTGCTCCAGAAAGTAACACACATTATAATTGAGAATAATAATCGATAATTGCATGAAAAATAATGAAATAGATTTTTTGGAAAGTTAGAAATTTTCGACCAATCCTGATGATAATGATCCGTCCTTTTTTCGAACATCAAAATAGGGCGTCAGGTTTCTAACTCAAAAAACTAAAAACAGAGCGAAAAGTAATCTGAAACATTCTGACTGAATCCCAAAGAAAAACAGCAACGCAATTCAAAAAAGTATATTTTTGATTAAAAAACTTCTGCATGGAAATCAAAACCCCAATAAAAGTTCCTTCTTTACTCGTACTAACAAGTATCATTTTTCTATTATCTGCCTTCACCCTTTTTAAAAGCCCAAAAATAAATTTAGTCCAAACCTCTACGTGGTATATTGCTGGCCCTGCTGTTGAGAGTCAGGAAACCATAAACCGGGTTCGGCAAGAAAAAGGGATTGTAAAAGTCACGGCAAAAGACAATCCATCGGGTGAAATCGAACTGAACGTCCTGATTACACCTTCTGATTCTAATGACGGTGCTCCGACCAATTTATCAGATGCTTCTAAATTTGTGAGCATTACGTATAAATCTTCTCACCTCATCAAACTTCAGGCGCGCGAAGGAAACGAAGAAGGAACCGGCTGCATACATGGCGGATCTCATCCAAGAGTTGATTTACCTGCTTCTCCCAATCAGTTTAAAACGATCAAAATTAAATGGACAGATTTCAGACAGGACGGTCTTCCAAACGGAAAACTTCTGAACATTCATAATTTATGCAAATTCAACTTTGTGAATTACCATCCGGTTTCAGGAGCTTTTTTAGAAATAAAATCAGTTACTCTTTAATCTTAAGAAATATGAAAACAAAGCTTTGTCTTTTACTTTTTACTGTTCTATTCTTTTCAAATAACAGCTATAGCCAATCGAAAAAAATCGATATTAACGGCGTTTGGGAAGACATTAATCCGGGTGTACAAAATGCCGTTGCAATTGTATCGGAACAAAACGGGAAGGTTATTTTCTCACATTTCCTGGAATGGAAAGGGCAAAAATTTGTGGAAAGCGGCATAGGAAAAAGAACCGGAAACACCATTGTTTATACAGTAGAGGTCACCTTACCTATTGAGGGCTGGGCAAATCAGGGAACACATACTCTGATCTTGTCTGAAGATGGAAATACACTGGAAGGCACTTTTATCGACAACAAAAACAGAACGGGACCGATTTCGTTTAAAAGAGTACGCTGAGCGTTTGTTTTTGTTGAAGGGTTTCAGGTTTCAAGTTTCAGGTTCCTACTGCACCCAAAAACTAAAACTTGAAACTTGAAACTTGAAAATCCCTTCCCTCTACAAATGCAACTGGATCTTGAACTTGTTACATATTTTCATCACATAAAGCATGATCGTCGAAAAAATCAGCGACCAGATGATCCCCGGAACTCCTTCACGAAAATAACCCGGAATAATATGAATATTCAAAGCTTTGCAGAAATAATAAATAGCACCCGGTAAAATGTAAATCAATAGCGGATTTGCAGCAGCGGGCATAAAGAAATTACTCCATTGGGTTTGTTTTTTAACTTCCATCAGCCAATACAAAAAATAGAACAAAACCGTACAAATTCCGGCTGACAGCAATGTCCAGGCAGGAGTTCCGTGTATTTTTGAAATTCCATAATATTGACGCAGAAAAAATCCGAATGAGAAAAATAATACAATGAACCCAATTACAGGCCAGTTGATTTTCTTTTCGATTTTTCGATCAAAAAACAATAATGAGATTACTATTCCTGCCGTTACCAAGGTGGCGTGTGTTAAATGTCCGGCGATAAAACGCAGCCACTCCGGTAAATGTAAACTTTGGGTCAAATTAGCGGAGTTTAGAGAAACACATACTATTAAAAAGACAATCATTGCCCACAATTTGCCTGAAACCAGCCAATAATAAATTACTGAAATAAGATACGCCCAGCCAATTAACCCCAAAATTCCCCACCATTGAGGCGTCATTCCAATAGTACCATCAGTTTGAACATATAAAAAGTAAAGCGTTATCAGCACTGCTATTCCTCCATATTGAAATATGCTTTTTAACCCAACCGGAAAATCTTTACCATACTTATTCCAAATTGGGATTGGCATTGCGTAGGCCAGAAATCCCCAGAGTGCAGGTGCAATCATCATTTGTGCAGCATCATAACCGTCGGATGCATTGACCATAAAGACTCCCATAATGATGAGAGCCAAAGCTCTTTTTAAGGTATGTGTCCAAATCGTTCTTACGCTGTCTCCTTTAATCAATCGGGCATTAAATGCAAACGGCACTGACATTCCAACAATAAACAAGAAAGCCGGAAAAACTAAATCTACAAAAGTCATGGCATCAGCATCCGCCGGCATGTGTTTCATCCATTGAGGAACATTTACAACGCTGGCCAATTCATTTACAAAAATCATAACAAAAATTGTGATTCCTCGTAAAGCGTCTATCGAAATGATTCTTTGATTGTATAAATTTTCTTTTACTTTCATAAAATGTCAGATTTTTAAGAATCTCAAATATAATATTTTTATGAAATGACCAATTGTATTAGTTGCATTAAAATTAATCCATCACAAATTCTTCATATTTGCATACTTTTGCAACATGTTATCCTTTTTTAAATCAAAACCTCTTTTAAAAGATCTGCTTTCTGATCCTTACGTTGACATTCACTCACATCTGTTACCCGGAATTGACGATGGCGCAAAAACCATAACCGATACCATAAAACTTGTTCGTGCGTTTCAGGAAATGGGAGTTTCACAATTTACCACCACTCCGCATATCAATCATTATGTCTGGAATAATTCGGCTCAGATTATTACTGCAAAACAGCAAGAAACTAAGCTTTTATTGGAAGAAAACCACATTCAAATTCCTTTTCAGGCTGCTGCCGAATATTTTATCGATGATTGGTTTGAAAATCATTTTAAGAATGAAAAGCTTCTCCCTTTAAAAGATAATTATGTATTGGTAGAGATCTCCTATCAAAACGCTCCAATCCACTTGTATAAAACTCTTTTTGAACTACAGGTAGCAGGATATATTCCGGTTCTGGCACATCCGGAACGTTATTTGTATTATCGAAAAGATTTTAATGAATATGAGAAACTAAAAAAAGCAGGGTGTTTGTTTCAATTAAATTTGTTGGCCGTAGTGGGTTACTATGGAGAATACATTTGTAAAACCGCTGAAGAACTTCTTAGAAAAGGAATGTATGATTTTACCGGAACCGATGTGCATCATATGAATCACATCAAAGCTTTTGATCAGAAAATAAAAACCGACAGTATTGCTAACTTAAAAGAAGTCATTGCTAACAATCAGTTTTTTAAATTCTAGAGCATACTAATAGGCGTTTTCTTCTCCCTTTACGATGTTGATGATTGTTTTTATAATGATTTTAACATCCAGCATCAGGCTCCAGTTCTCGATATACCAAATATCATATTCAACTCTGTTTTCCATATCGACTAATTCTTTGGTTTCGCCACGATAACCATTTACCTGTGCCCAGCCGGTAATTCCGGGTTTGGCATACTGACGCACTAAGTAATTATTAATCAAATCACTGTATTCTTTGGCAAGGTTCACCATATGAGGTCTCGGCCCTACAACCGACATATCTCCCAGAAAAACATTGAAAAACTGTGGCAGCTCATCAATACTGGTTTTACGAATAAAAGAACCAAATTTCGTAACACGGCTATCTCCTTTCTCAGCTTGTTTTTTATGGGCCAGACAATTCACACGCATACTCCTGAATTTATAACACATAAACGACCGGTTGTCGCGCCCCGATCTCTCCTGTTTGAAAAATACAGGTCCCGGTGATTCAATTTTAATGATCAGCATAATAACAGGAAACAGCCACGGAAACACCAATAAGATTACAGAAAGTGAAAAAACAACATCAAATACTTTTTTGATCAGTCGGTTCACGGCAAACTCCAAAGGTTCTGTCCGAAACATTAAAACCGGTGTATTTTCATAAAACGTTACTTCTACCTTACTGGACTTTGTATACTGCTGAAAATCGGGAATAAACTTAATACGCACCATGTTTTGCTCACAGATCTGTGTCAATTTATTAATAACCTCAATTTGATCAATATGCAGTGCCACGTACATTTCGTCTACCTTTCTCTCGACAACAAACTTATGAACAGCACTAAAATCACCTAACACAGTATTGGGTTCAATAATTGACGGTCTTTTGTTCTCATCAAAAAAACCTAAAAATTTATAACCGTAAGTCAGGTCTTTTGCTAATATTTTACGGATTCTTTCTCCGGACTCGTTTGCTCCGACGATAATGAATGTTTTAAAATTATACCCCTGACTTCTGATGTACTTTAAAAGTTTCATAGACAAGTAACGGGAAATCATCAATAATCCAAAAAAAATCAAATAAAAAGAAAGCAGTCTGAGCCTTGAAATATCGTTGTATTTAAGATACACCACAAAAATAGAAATCAAAGCAGCGTGAATCACTAACTTCTTAACGGTTCTCACCAATATCGATTCTATGGGTTCTACTCTTACGCTTCGATTGGAATCATTTTGAAACAATAAGGCTACCCAAATTAAAATTGCCAATAATGAAACTGTACGCTCTTCTTTTAATAAAAGCTTATCTAAACTGCCAAATCTTGTCAGTGCAGAAAGTACTGTTGCCAGATTTAGCAACACAACATCAACGCAGACAAATAAAAGCTTGAAATAGCGAGAAAAACGATAATGTGACAGTTTCTGTAAAACTTCCATACTTTGGACTTATTCTTACTTTAAGCGAAATAAAACCTGATTAAAAATCAGTTAAAAATTAATAGTGCAAAATAGTCTTTTAATTATATTTTTCAGCATTATTTAAAATCTATCTTTAAAAGTTTACTTTTATGTTATGCAAATTTAATATTGCAGACCATGATTAAGATAATTTTATTTTTTTTCCTCACGCTACCCTTTGCCCATGCGCAGGTTTCAGGCTGTACTGATCCTCTTTCCAAAAATTACAATCCCAATGCAACCGTTAACGACGGAAGCTGCAGTTATAAAAATATCCATCTAAAACCGGAATATTCAAAACCCCTCAGTGATTCTATCAAAGAAACCTCCGGATTAATTGCTTTCAACAAGTTACTTTGGACACACAACGATGATCATGACACTACAATTTACGGATTGGATTCATTGGGAAGAATTCAAAAAAAAGTTGTTCTGAAACAGGCCATCAATCGCGACTGGGAAGAGATTTCACAAGACAGCTCTTTTATATACCTTGGTGATTTCGGGAACAATCTCTCCGGTAACAGAGCCGATCTGAACATCTTAAAAATAGAGAAAAAATCATTCCTGGAAGGAAATCTGGTAATTGAAAAAATTTCCTTTCAATATGCCGACCAAGCTGATTTTTCTGCAAAAAAACCAAATACTGCTAATTTTGACTGCGAGGCATTCATCGTGTCCAAAGACAGTATTTATTTGTTTACCAAACAATGGAAAGCCTCTAAAACCAATATTTACGTTTTGCCTAACCAGGCGGGATCTCACGTTGCACGACTAAAACATTCCTTAAACACGAAAGGTCTGGTAACCGGAGTAACTTATATATCATCTAAAAAAACAATTGTTCTTTGTGGGTACTCTAAACTTGGCAAACCCTTTTTGTACCTTTTATACGATTTCAAAAACACTGATTTTCTGTCGGGAAACAAACGAAGAATCCATCTAAAACTTCCCTTTCATCAAATAGAAGGAATTGCAACATCAGATGGACTGCATTATTACGTAACCAATGAAGCTCTGGTTCGAAAACCAATCCTTAATGTACCACAGCAGCTTCATTATTTTGATTTGAGTCCTGTACTAAGTTTCTACCTTCATAAATAATATCTTTTCAGGTTTACAATCAATGAAAATTGAAACGATTACTTCTCCGTTTAATGCGGACAGCCGAAACATTTTGCATAGGAATCAAATTGATAGGTCAATAAAACTTCATAAACACCCCCTGTCCTTCCAATTTTGGAGGTATTCATATCATAAGAAACACCTAATTTCAGCTTTTCGTACTGTAGTCCTGTAAAAAAATTTATCGAAGTCAGTAATTGATTCCCGATACCATTTTTTGACGGGTTAGTAGCTGCTGTTGCTCCAAAATATATTTTCCCGAACAGGACTGATGTACCTATATCAAATCGGTTATAACGCCCTTGTTGCATATAGTTTGATGTAATAAGCATTTTGGTTTCATACGGCAAAAATACTACATCTACATAATCAGCCAATAGAAATTCGTAACCTGAGCTTAAAGAAAAGAAAGAATCTAAACGTGCATTTCCGTTGGTTGCAAAAGATATTCCAGGTCTGTTAAGATGTTTCATAGACAAACTAATCCATAGACTTTCGGTATTGAAAACCATTCCTGCTGATACATCAAAGAAATTAATTTTATCATTTTTTAGTATCGGATCAATTGAGGTTGGATTTATTGTACCTGTTTTTATGTTTATCTGATCTCCAAGCAGTAGATTTTGAAAACCGAATGATTTTAACCCAAAACCTACTTCAATTGCCGGTCGAAAAGTCCAGGTGTCATTAAGCTCCACTCGATAAGCATAATTCCCATTAATTTGTGTATAATTATAATTGTTTAAATTTTGTCTTTGATTCAAAATACTCAATCCGTAACCGCTGTTCATATTTTCGTTCCAAGTATTAAGGAAGGCGTAATCGGTATCGATTTTAAGATCTAAATTCGGCCATTGTTCTCTATGAATAATACCGGCATAAGTAGTTTCTCTAAACCCACTGAAACCAGGATTAAGTGTTTCCGGAATTAAGAAATACTGTGTAAAAATGGGATCTTGTGCTCTCGTTTCTGAAAAAAAGCAACCTGCAAGAATTACGATAAAAAGATTTAATTTCATACAGTGCTACTTTATTTAATTAATGTAAATGCTCCTTTTTCGGTTACTGTGTGATTGTAAAAAGTTTTGGCGGTGAGTTTATAATAATAATTCCCATTCTGGGCATCCACATCTTTTATCTTCCCGTTCCATCCACTAATATTTTTTCCCGTTTCGGTATATATAACACCTCCCCAGCTATCAAAAACAGTAATGGTAATATCTTCTAAGCCAGAAAATACGGGTGCAAATGTATCATTGTAACCATCATTGTTTGGAGTAAAAGAGTTCGGCATCATTATACTATACCCTTTTTTAATGATCAATGTTGATGTAAATTTATACTCGCATCCAAAGGGATAAGTAACTGTCTGTGTAATACTATAAGTCCCTTCTCTTGTATAAATGTGTTTTGGATTTTCTTCATTAGAAAAGTTACCATCCCCAAAATCCCAAGAGGTATTTATAAAATCTCCTGTAGCTAAATTTGTGAATAAAATTGGGTCATAAACAGAGTATATATCATAAACATCTTTAGCATATGAACCCGTGGTATAATTGGCGATACCTAAAACCGTTTTTTTAACATTGTAAGAGACAGCAGCTGTACAGCCAAAACTGTCGGTTACACTTAATACAAACAGTCCGTCTTTATTGGTATTCATGATTTCATTGTTATCGCCTGTGACAATCCCATCAGACCAACTTAATTTATAGGGAGGAATTCCTCCTTTTACATGTCCGATATATGTTTGATTTGCATACTTAGTTTCACAATTAAAATCTGTTTTAACTTCGATAGTAGGTATTAGTTGTTCAAAACGGGTTATTTTCCATTCGCCCGATTTTTGACAGCCATTAACATCTGTAACCGTGACCTGATAGATTCCAGGTGGAAGTTTATATAAATCTTCGGTTTTGGCACCATTGGACCATGCGTATGTAAATGGAGCTTTCCCTCCCGTTACAATTAAATTAATAATACCTGTATTGGCATCTGCACAATCTAACGGGTTCGAAACATCAGCATTTAGTTCCAATAATGAAGGCTCCGAAATAGTAAAGGTTTGTTTTATTACACATAATTTAGAGTCTTTAATTGTAACGCTATATTTTCCGGGTCCTATATTATTCCGTTCTATTCCGGCTGATGGATTATCATCCCAAACTAAAGTCAGCGGCGCTTTGCCTCCTAAAAGATTTAAATGAATAGAACCATCCTTTTCACCAAAACAGGAAACGTCTTTAATATCCGGTTTTATACTAAAAACGGGAGCACTTTCTATAATTATTGTAGCTTCTTTTGAACAGCTTAATGAATCTGTAATTGTAATGATATAAGATCCAGCTGATAAATTATTTTGTGTAGCTCCAGTACCAAAATTACTCCATTTTATACTATAGGGATCCCCGGTAGTGAAAGGAACTCCTCCTTTTATATTGTCAATACTAATAGAAGCATTTGCAGAATTAAAACACGACATCTCAGATTTAGTGTAATTAAAAATGATTTCTGCATTTTGGGTTAATATGACTTGCAGATGATCTGTACAACCTGATTTATCTGTAACAATCAGATTATAAGTCCCTGCAGCTAAATTTTTCAAATTTTGAAGGTTACTTGTAAAGCCATTTGGACCTGTCCAGTTATATTTGTAATCAAACACTCTTAAAGAAGTTTCAATAAGTCTTCCACCGGTTGTATTTATTTCGATTTCACCTGTAAAAGATCCATAACATAAGATATTCATTTGTTTGATCAGATTTACTTTTAATACTGGAGGCTCTTCGATTGTATAACTTCCTTTAAGTATGTTACAATTGTTTACTTCTGTAATTGTTACATCATAAGTTCCGGGCTCAAGACTATCTGTATATTCGACAGTTTTCGGATAATGATTTCCGTTCTTTGTCCAAATATAGGTGTAAGGTTGTGTTCCCCCTTTAACCGATAACCTGATATTTCCATCATTCAAACCAAAACAGCTTATATCATTTTTAATTGCCGAAAATTGAAATAATTCCGGTTCAGTAACTTTGTAAGTCTTTGTGAAGGGGCAATTACCATTGTCAGTTACGTTTAAAATATAATCACCGGGTTTTAAGCCCGAAATATCTTCATTAGTACTTGTAAAGCTATCAGGACCTGTCCATAGAAATGTATACGGATTTACGCTTCCAAAAGGAATACCTCCGTTTACACTCAGATCAATAGAACCGTTATTTTCCCCAAAACAGGTACTATTTTTTACAGTTTCAATTACTTTTATTAATGGATCAACCGTAACTGTTAGGGTAAAATTTGCTCCGATACAAGCTTTTGACATAGGTGTTACTGTATAAGTTACTGTCGCCGGACTGCCAATATTATTTACTAAAGTCTGACTAATATTATCTTTTGGCGAAGATTGTGCACTTGCACCACTTACAGATCCTGTTGGAAAAATTACAGGTTCAGACCAAATATAAGTAGTCCCTATTGGTACATTTTCGGTTGTATTAGTGACCGGTGTAACCTGAAAGGTATTTTTACTGCATACCTTTATTGTCTTTGAACTTATAATAGGCTTAAGGGTTAAAGCTACCGAAAAAGGAGTTGTTTTTGTAGTAGTCCCACAACTGTTGGTTACACTAAATGTGACAGTATAATTACCACTGTTGAAATAATTTATCGCCCCGGGATTAAGCGATGTAGATGAAGAAGGTGTAGCTCCGGGAAAACTCCAGAGATAGCTGATTTCTGAATCCGGAGAACAATTTTGATCTACAGTAGCGACGGGATTAATGGTTATAGAATTACAGTAATCAGGAATTGGATTCAACGTAATGACAGGAGGATTTTTTACTTGTATCATTTCCGTTACAGACCGGGAAATTCCGCATGCGTTCTTAGTGGTTAGCTGTACATAGTATGTTCCCGGATTTGCAAAATTAAAAACCGGATTCCTAGATGACGCATTGGTTCCGTTTACAAAATTCCATGCTGCTGATTTCCCGCAAAATCCTTCACTATATCTTATAACTTCCCAATCATAACTTTCAATACTACATCCCTGACTTGCATCTGTATTATTTGTAACAATAACATCTTTCAAAGCACATGCATTACTGTAGGTAAATTGAGGCTGCAGTACCGGTTCAACACAAACTGTTTTTGTGACTTCATTACTTGCGCCACAAGCTGTTCTTGCTGTTAATTTAATGGTATAGTTACCCGGTGTTGTATATATGTGTGTTGGATTAACTTCATTTGAAATAATTCCGTCTCCAAAATCCCAGGTGTAAATACCTGCAGTACCGCAATTATTACCATATCCTGCGCTAGATTTATTGGTAAATATTATAGATGTATTAGAACATAAGATAGCATTAATGTCGAAATCTACTTTAGGAATATCTAATATAATAACAGGACCTACTGTAAGAGTACTGCGTCCGCATCCGGTCGTTATATCTAAGCTGACCGTATTTCCCAGTGGGCAATTTGCCTTTGTGAATTTATGTAATACGGGAAAGTTTAGAGAGGCCGAAGGGTTCACAGAATTATATTGTGTGGAACTTTCTAAATCTTTTTGACTATATTTCTCAGTGGTACCGTCTCCAAAATTAATTTCATATTTTGTATCTGATGGATTAGCCCCCCACGAAGCTATTGCGAATTCCATTGTATCAACCGGAAGACATAAATTAGTAGTATTACCCGGAGTTATAAGAGCTCCCTTTGGACTCGTCGAATTATTGACTATATAGGTAGCAGAATTATTACAGCCATTAACTCCCATTCCGGTAATCACCATCTTATAAGATCCTAATTTTAAGTAGTCGTGCTTTTTAGGAAAAGTAATATTGGTTTCTAAACTTCCGTCTCCCCAATCCACATTATAGGATGAAATACATGATACTGAATTAGATATATTGCCAACATTAATAGTGTATTTAGGATTCAGGTTATCTCCACATTTTTCAAAAGCTGCTCCTGAGTTATCTAAGTTTGTAAATCTTAAATTTGGCTTCTGTTTTACTAAAATAGTTTTTGAGACGACACTTACTTCACCATTGACATCTGTAACGGTCATTTTTATGATAAAACTTTGTGTCCCACAACCTAACGCTTCAAAAGTATGAGTGGGATTAATACTGGTTGAAGTTTTTCCGTCTCCAAAATCCCAAGAATATTGAAAAGGGCCATTACCACTTACAACCGAAGTAAATGCAATAAGGGTCCCTGAACAAGAGTTGTCATTGGTGAAGCTAAAATCGACGCTGGGAGCTATTGAAATAGGATTACTAAAGGCAATGTTACTATTAAAACCATATCCAAAAGAAGTAATAGCTAATGAAAAACAGAGTATAAAAAAAGGAAGTTTCTTCATGAAAATTTTCACATTAATTAGATATTGCTTTGAGAGTTATAAATAATAACACTTAAATACACCTTCAAAAAAGAACGAATTTAGCTACACAAAAACTTGATTCTTATTTAAATGTATTACTTGGTCTTTTGATGTAATAATTGGTCTCTTTTAACACATAACTATGATGAAACAGAATATTTATAAAACCTGTGGGGTATGCTATCAAAAAAAAATGATTTAACATATAAATTGGTTTTACTTAGTGCCTCTCTATTTATTTGAGTACTCAGATGGTTCCTATTAGTGAAGATATCAGTATCCATAATTAAAAAATTTACTCATGCCTCATTAATGCAAATATCCGTTGATCCTGAGCTGCAGGATTAACGGATACTTGGTTATAAAATGATTAAAATATATCTAATTTCAACAATTACATCTGTAAAAATTAGTCCATTTTTAGTCCATTTTTTTCGATGAAATACATTATATTCTTTCGCATTACTATCAGGTACTATGCGTTTTAAACCCAACTTTGAGACCAATAAAACTTTTACGAGATTTGATTTTGTATCAAACCAAATCCCGCAAAACCTTTTTATTTAATTTTAGACAATAGCAAATTAAAATTATCGATTACCAAATTTGGCTCATCGTACATAATGTAATGTCCGGATTTTGTAGTCGAAACGTGTGTAAAATCAGAAACTCCGTCTTTTAATAATTCATGCGCCTTAAACCATTTTTGTTTATCTGATTCAGAAGTAGAGGCATCGACTTTTAAGCTCGAAATTACAATTACAGGAATATTTGGCAAATGTGGAAGTGTCGCCATATATTGAGAATCTTCTATTATTTCTCTGGCCTCGAGTGTTCCTCCAAAATTTTCTCCAAAATTGGTCTTAAAAAGATTATAAAGCATATCCTCCTCCTCTTGCGTAGGCTGATTGTAATATTCGTGTGATGGATCTATAAATAATAATCCGGCAACTTTAGAAGGATTTTTAACAGCATAATCTCTAATAATCATTCCACCAAGCGAATGTCCGACAAGAATAACTTTTCTACCATTCGAAAAATTATTAATTACAGTTTCGAGTTCACTTCTTAATTGGTTTATATTTCTTGGTTTTGAATCTTTATCAGATTTCCCATAACCGGCTCTGTCATAACTTACAATATCTAATTTGGCGTTTAATTGTGCAGGTATTTTTTTTTCGTCCCAAACCGAATGTCCGTCTCCAAGTCCGGATTCAAAAACAATCAAATATTTTGTGTTATGAATAATGGAATAAGTCATTACTTTATGAGTTCCTAAATCGACTTTTGTTTCTTTTATTGTTTCCTTGTCATTCTTTAAAGTGTCACTGTCTTTCTCGCAGGAAGTAAATACAAAGAATAAACTTAGACCCATTTTTACGATACCGTTTTTTGCTGATTTCATTTCTTTAAGATTAAAATTTTCAGCAAAAATCTCATAAAAACAAAGGCTGGTCGTTCGGGTTTATAAAGCAGAACCTATTTGTTTCTTATATTCTGAGGGGGTTTGTCCGGTCAGTTTTTTAAATGTGGTATTAAAAACAGTTTTTGAATTAAACCCTACAGAAAATCCAATCCCAAGTAAACTTAAATGATCCATTTCAGAATTGGCCATAAGTTTTTTTGCTTCTTCAATTCTATATCTGTTTACAAATTGATAGAAATTTTCATTGCATCCGTTATTGATTACATAGGAAAGAACATGTGTCGATACATTCATAGAAGAAGCCAATTTTACCAAGCTCAAATCAAAATCTAAAAAAGGTTTTTCGGTATTCATTAATTGTAACAACCTGCTTTTTTGTTCTTCCAATTCTTCAGGAGTCAATAATTGTTTTCTTTTGCTTTCCGGAAGAGAAGTTTCAACAATAATATTTTCTATTTCTTCTTTCTCTTTTAATGAATAAGGAAAAATTTCTTTTTGCTTCTGCCAGTAATACGTGATGTAAAGAATACTTAAAAAATAAATCAAACTTGTTAGAATATCAAAAGTTTCGTTTCCCTCCGAAATTTGAAACACAATATCCAGAATCCAAAAAATCGTGATAAAAATAACGCCGACAATAATATTTTTCAGCCATTTTAAATCCAGATTCTCAGAAGTAGAATTTAAAAGTTTAATCGTTTTTTCATGTTTAACAATTTTTTGATAAGCCAAAAAACAATAAATAAAAACGTACAGGCTGAAAATAAAATTAAATATGGCTATGGTTTTCTGTACAATTTCCGGACTTATATCTTCGGGTTTATGGTTGTCGTCTATTACCCAGGAACTCATAAGAAGAATAAAGACCAGGAAAGCGAAACTAAAATGTAAATAATCAATTGCTTTCCATTTTCTAACGGGCTCGATATAATAGCTCACACTTAGATAAAATACCGGAGCAACAACAAAACTGGAGATGTTTATTAATTGATTCAGAATATCATCTTCTCTGAGTATTTTGCCGTCTACAATAACATTTTCAAGTACGATTAAAAAAATACAGCCCATAAAAGATCCAAACCAGCGATTGGCTTTTACATTGATCTTATTTTGATTTACAAATATTATAAATGTCAGTAAAAATGCTGCACCGCAAATTATTGCATTGAATATCGAGTACATAAAACAATTTTGATCACAAATCTAAGTAATTAAGTTTGTCTTACTCAACTTAAATAAGATTAACAATTCGCAAATCGTAAGATAAAAGTTTACTTTTGCAAAAAGTTATGTTTTCTAAAATACTCATAACTCATAATTTATAACTTACAATATACAAAGTGAATTACCTATCTGTAGAAAACATATCCAAATCATTTGGCGAAAAAACCTTATTCGAAAACATCTCTTTTGGAATCAATAAAGATCAAAAAATTGCCTTCATCGCAAAAAATGGTTCCGGAAAAACGACCATTATGAGTATTATCAATGGTTTGGACGAACCCGATACAGGACAGGTAGTTCTAAGAAAAGGCATCCGAATGGCTTTTCTTTCTCAGGACAATAACCTGCAGGACGAATTGACTATCGAAGAAAGCATTTTTGCTTCCGATAATGAGACGCTTAAGATTATTGAGGCTTATGAAAAAGCATTAGAGAACCCAAATGATGAAGAAGCTTACCAAAAAGCTTTTGACGGAATGGATCAGCACAATGCCTGGGATTTTGAAACACAATACAAGCAGATTTTATTCAAGCTAAAACTGGAGGATTTTAAACTGAAAGTAAAAAATCTTTCGGGTGGACAAAAAAAACGTCTTTCACTGGCGATCATTTTGATCAATCGTCCGGATTTATTAATTCTGGATGAGCCAACCAACCACCTTGATTTAGAAATGATCGAATGGTTGGAAAGTTATTTTGCCAAAGAAAACATTACCCTTTTTATGGTAACACACGACCGTTTCTTTTTAGAGCGTGTTTGTAACGAAATTATCGAACTTGATAATGGGAAATTATACCAATACAAAGGAAATTACTCTTACTATTTAGAGAAAAAAGAGGAACGTATTACTTCTGAAAATGCCAGTGTTGACAAGGCCAAAAACTTATTCGTTAAAGAATTAGAATGGATGCGCCGTCAGCCTAAGGCAAGAACTACAAAGTCGAAATCCCGTCAGGACGACTTTTACGTGATCAAAGAAAAGGCACAAAGCCGTCGTAAAGAAAATAAAGTAGAACTTGAAATTAATATGGAACGTATGGGAAGCAAAATTATTGAGCTTCACAAACTTTCTAAAAAATTCAAAGACAAAGTTATACTCGATCATTTCAGTTTTGATTTTCAGCGTGGCGAGAGAATTGGAATTATTGGTAAAAACGGAACCGGAAAATCTACTTTTCTAAACCTTCTTACGGGAACGATCCCACCAGACAGTGGGCGCGTTGTAAAAGGCGACACCATCAAAATTGGTTATTACACGCAAAGCGGAATCAATCCGAAACCGGGACAAAGAGTTATCGATATTATTAAAGAATACGGAGAGTATATTCCGTTAGCCAAAGGCAAAATTATATCGGCTTCACAATTATTAGAGCGTTTTCTTTTTGACGCCAAAAAACAATATGATTACGTTGACAAATTAAGTGGTGGAGAGTTAAAACGTTTGTATTTATGTACCGTTCTGATTCAGAATCCTAACTTTTTAATTTTAGATGAGCCTACAAACGATTTAGATATTGTGACGCTAAACGTCTTAGAAAGCTTTCTATTGGATTATCCGGGATGTTTACTGGTAGTTTCGCACGACCGTTATTTCATGGATAAAATTGTCGATCATTTATTTGTTTTCAGAGGACAGGGTGAAATCGAAAATTTCCCCGGAAACTACTCTGATTTCAGAGCTTACGAAGACAGTGCCGATGTGGCTCAAAAAGAAGAAAACAAAGCCGAAAAGAAAGACTGGAAGCAAAACAATCCAACCGGAAATCTAAGTTTCAACGAGCAAAAAGAATATCAGAAACTGGAAAGAGAAATCAAAGATTTAGAAATCGAAAAGACTAAAATCGAACAATTATTCTCTGACGGAAAAGTTGCCGATGCTGATATCGAGAAAAAGGCAAACGAATTACAAAACATCATCAACAAAATAGATCAGAAAGAAGAACGTTGGTTCGAGCTTTCGGCTAAGATTGAGGGATAGTTATTCCGCAAAGATTCACAAAGAAGAAACGCAGAGCTACACCAAGCTTTATTTTTCTTTTGTGAATCTTTGTTTTTCTTTGCGAATCTCTGTGTAACAAAAAAAAACATAGTATTTTTTATATTAGCGACTTTATTAACCCCATATTACATTATTTTTCTATGAAATACCTTTTAACTTCACTACTTGCTGTAATGCTTTTTATTTCTTGTTCAAAAGATGAAAAAGAAAAGGATTACACCGCTCAAAACGAAAAAGAAATTACGGATTATATTGCCAAAAATAAACTAACAGCACAAAGAACCAGCACAGGACTTTACTATGTTATTGATGTTCCGGGAACCGGAACTCAGCCAACGGCAAAATCTAATGTAACCGTAGCTTACAGAGGCTCTTTTACCAATGGAACGGTATTCGATCAAAGTAATTCAGATGGAATTTCGTTCTATTTAGATGAAGTTGTAAAAGGCTGGACAGAAGGCATTCCTTATTTTAAAACCGGTGGAAGCGGAATTCTTCTTGTTCCTTCGCATTTGGGCTATGGCAGCAAAGGAAATAAAAAAATCCCCGGAGGCTCAGTACTTATTTTTGATGTTAAATTAATCAAGGTAAACAAATAAATTTCAATTGACAAAATGATTCTATAAAGATCAATTAACTACTTTAATTTAGAATCAAATACTCAAACAATTACACAGAGATTCGCAAAAAAGCGAGCTTAAAAAAGTTTTTTTTGTGAATCTTTGCATTTCTCTGTGAATCTCTGCAAAACAAAAAAATGCTACATACAATAAAATCATATCTCAAATTTCTTTGGAACTCTAAAAACGAGCATGCTGTTCATTCTCCGTTTGTATTCCATCTATTGACGAAATGTTTTTACGACAGGAAACCAAAACCGGAATATTTAATTCTAAAAAAATATCGAAAATCACTTTTAGAAAATAAAAACTTCATCGAAGTAACCGATTTTGGAGCGGGTTCAAAAGTTTTTAAATCCAGCAGCAGGCAAATTTCAAAAATTGCCCAAACAGCCGGAATCTCTCCAAAACGGGCCGAATTGTTATTTCGTGTGACCAATTATTTTCAGCCTAAAAATGTTTTAGAAATTGGAACATCATTAGGATTAGCGAGTTCAGCTATTACATTGGGAAGTAAAGAATCTTTTTTGCTTAGCCTTGAAGGTTGTCAAAATACACAATCAGTCGCGGAAAATTTATTTAATCAACAATTTCCAGATTTTAACTTTGATTTTGTAAATTCAGAATTTGGCAAATTCTTAAAAGAAGGTTCAGCAAATATCTGTGATTGGGACTTAATTTACTTCGACGGTAATCATTCCAAAAAAGCAACTCTCGAATATTTCAATCTTTTATTGCCAACAATCAACAACGATTCTGTTTGGATCTTTGACGACATTCACTGGTCAGAAGAAATGGAAGAAGCCTGGGGAATCATCCAAAATCATCCAAAAGTAAAAGTTACTATAGATACTTTTCAATGGGGATTTGTATTTTTTAGATACGAACAGGAAAAAGAACATTTTGTGATTCGCGTTTGACAAATGACTTTAAAATGATACTTTTATTACATTCTATACTTATACATTTATGAATGCAATAAAAATCAACACCCCTTTACAATACCCTATAGCTGTAACAGAATTTAAGTCCACGGCTCCGAGCGACAATTGTGTGATTATAGCTTCGGCAACCGGTGTTAAACAAAATTATTATTACAATTTCGCAACGTATCTTTCCCAAAATCATTATTCTGTTTTTACTTTTGATTATGGCGGAATTGGCGACTCAAAGTCCGCACCGCTTTCTAAATTTAAAACAACTGCTTCGGATTGGGCCAAAAATGATTTCGAAACGGTAGTCCAATACGTCAAAGAGAAAAATCCTCACAGTAAATTATTTGTGATCACCCATAGTATCGGCGGTCAGCTAATAGGTTTAGTTCCTTCCAATAATTTATTTGATGGTATTGTAATGGTGGCCTCACAATCCGGAAGCTGGATACACTGGAAAGGATTTGACCGATTAAAAATGCAGTTTTTGTGGTATGCAATTATACCGTCTTTTACTAAAATCTTCAATTATCTCCCTTCCAGTCACTTCACCCGAATGGAAGATTTGCCAAAAGGAATGGCGATTGAATGGGCCAAATGGTGCAAGAAACCCAACTATCATTTTGACTGTATCGAAGATGCAAAAGAACATTACGATAAAATAAACTGCAGCATTAAATCTTATAGTATCGACAATGATTTTTATGCCACTGTATCGGCAATTGATTGGATTGCTTCCAAATTTAAAAAATCTAAAGTAAGCAGAATTCATTTAAAAGCAGAAGAATTTGGCGTAAAAGACATAGGCCATTTTGGTTTTTTCAGAAGTCAGTTTAAAGATACTATCTGGTCCATTTTTTTAGAAGATTTAAAAAGATTTCAATCCTAAATAATTTACAAAATAGTAGATACAAAAATGGCAACCTTTTCTGGCTGCCATTTTTTTACTAATTCAAAATTTTAAAACTTACTTCTTAGCCGCTGCCGTTTCTTCAGACTTCGCCCCCATTCTGTTTAAAGTATACATTGGCGCAAATTTTAATTTCAGACCGGCAATTTTACGATTGTCTTCGCCTGTTAAGCCTTCTTTTTCTACTGTATTTTTTCGGCTGTCAAGTGCTTCATACATCAATTTAATTTCGTCCCAGTCTTCACGGGAGTAACTGTCTTTATTTTTTTCTACCGTATGCACAAACTGTTGGTAAACACTATGAATGTTTTTAGCATTCACCCAGGCAAAACTCATATCTTCTCCAATCTTTCCTTCACCAAATAAAGCATTACGCAATTGCTGTTTTGGACTTGGGGCCGGAGGAGCAAGAATAGTCACCATATTATTTCTAAATTCTTCGTATTTGATCTTACTCGTATTTATTTTCTCTGTCGCGGCATTATTTTCTTTAATATCAGCAAGTGCCAGTTGAGCGTTCGCAGCTCTTTTTTCATACTCGGCTTCAACCGCTTTCCAATCAGCCTTTAAATCATCAGCCTTAACATTTTTAACAGAGTCGACATAGGCAACATAAGAATCGATTGTTTTTTCGGCCTGTTCTTGTTTTTCATCTTTACAGGATACAAAACCTAATGCGATTACCGCAATTCCGGATAATAATGATATATTTTTCATAATCTCAGTTGTTTTAGTTACTATCTTAACAAATCTACCTAAAACCTGCTATAAAAAATTACACAATTATCATCTTTTAAATATTAAAAACATACTAAAACTATAAAACACAAGATTTAATGTTAATTATGCAAAATTTATCAAAAATAACATAACGCTCTTCTGTCTAAAAAAGATATGTTTTTTGATTATTTTCAGATGAACAAAAAACAAAAGACAATTTGTAACAAAAACCAAATCTCGACTACTCATACTTTTATTGAAAAGTCTTTTGTACATTTAAATCCAAAATTGTAAATCGAAATGGCAAATCCATTAATTAAAATAACCAACATCAAACGAGATTTCGTTCTGGGTAATGAAATTGTTTATGTTTTAAAGGGAATCGACCTGCAAATCAACAAAGGGGAATATGTGGCTTTAATGGGCCCATCCGGATCCGGAAAATCAACTTTAATGAATTTACTGGGTTGTTTGGATACGCCAACTTCCGGACAATACGTACTGAACGGAAAAGATGTCAGTCAAATGCGTGATGATGAGCTGGCCGAAATTCGAAACAAAGAAATTGGTTTTGTATTTCAGACCTTCAATCTGCTGCCGAGAACTACAGCCTTAGACAATGTTGCATTGCCTATGATCTATGCCGGTTACTCCAAAACAGAACGTGTTAAAAGAGCCGAAGAAGTTTTAAAGCAGGTAAATCTTGCCGACCGAATGGATCATCAGCCCAACCAGCTATCAGGAGGACAGCGTCAACGTGTTGCCATAGCACGAGCTTTGGTCAATAAACCCTCTATTATTCTTGCCGATGAGCCAACCGGAAACTTAGACAGTAAAACTTCTGTGGAGATCATGAAACTTTTTGGCGACATTCACGAACAGGGAAATACCGTAATCCTGGTAACACACGAGGAAGACATTGCAGCCTATGCACATCGCGTGATCCGACTACGAGACGGATTAATTGAAAGTGACACCCAAAAAGAAGTAAAATCGTTTAGTTGATTAATCGTTTAATCGCAAAGAAAAAACTTTGAACCTTTGCACCTTAGAACCTTAGCATCTTTAAAAAAAAATGAAAGTATATACAAAAACAGGAGACAAAGGAACTACTGCTCTGTTTGGCGGTGACCGTGTTCCTAAAGACCATATCCGAATTGACAGTTACGGTACTGTAGACGAACTAAACTCTTATATAGGGCTTATTCGCGATCAGGAAATGGATGTGCATTATACAACTATTTTAATTGAAATTCAGGATCGTTTGTTTACCGTTGGTGCCATTTTGGCTACTCCGGCAGAAAAAGAGGTTCTTAAAAATGGAGAACTTCGTCTAAAAAACCTTGGAATTATCGACACAGATATCGAATTATTAGAGAATGAAATTGATCAAATGGAAGAAAGTCTTCCACAAATGACTCATTTTGTTTTACCCGGAGGACATCCTACTGTGTCACATTGTCATATAGCACGTTGTATTTGCCGTCGCGCCGAGCGTTTGGCAGTACATTTAAGCCATAATGAAGCTGTTCCTGAAATCGCAATTCGATACTTAAACCGACTTTCTGACTACCTTTTTGTCTTGGCACGGAAGTTGTCCTCAGATCTAAACGCGGATGAAGTAAAATGGATCCCCAGAAAATAAATTTTCTGGAAATTACAATTTTTCAAATCCCAAATTCCAACAAAATTTCATCACCATTTTTTGGTATTTGGAGTTTGATTTTTGGAGTTTAAAGATGACGTTCTTAAATTTTATTAAAATAAATTAAATTTTACTTGTCTTTTTCAGTAAAAAATTTATTTTTGCACAAAACTAAACAGATAACAGATGTATTGGACATTAGAATTAGCATCTTATTTAAGTGATGCGCCATGGCCTGCTAACAAAGATGAACTTATTGACTACGCTATTAGAGCTGGTGCTCCATTAGAAGTAGTAGAAAACCTTCAGTCGATTGAAGACGAAGGCGAGATATATGAATCAATGGAAGAAATTTGGCCTGATTATCCAACAGACGAAGATTATCTTTGGAATGAGGATGAATATTAAAAAATAAACCAAAGGAAAAAGTCTCATCACCGAGGCTTTTTTTTTGGTTCAAATACACATTTACATAAAATAGAAATACAATAAATCATGAGTTTCATAAACAGTATTATTAAAGTCTTTGTAGGTGATAAATCACAGAAAGATGTCAAAGCTTTACAGCCTTACTTAAACAAAATTAAAACATTCGAAACCAGCTTAATGAGTTTGTCTCACGACGAATTAAGGGCTAGAACTGTATTTTTTAAGGAAAGAATAAAAGAAGCCAGAGCTGATAAAGATGCTAAAATTGCTTCGCTTAAAGCAGAAGTAGAAAACATCGAAGACATCGACAAAAGAGAAGATCTTTATGATGCGATTGATACTCTTGAAAAAGAAGCTTACGAAATCTCAGAAAAAACTCTATTGGAAATCCTTCCTGAAGCTTTCTCTGTAGTAAAAGAAACGGCTCGTCGTTTCAAAGAAAATTCTCATATTGAAGTTACCGCAACTGCAAAAGACCGCGAATTTTCGGCAACAAAACCATACGTTGTTATAGATGGCGAAAAATCTGTCTGGGCTAACAAATGGAATGCTGCCGGAAAAGACATCACCTGGGACATGATTCACTATGATGTTCAGTTAATTGGTGGTATGGTGTTGCACGAAGGTAAAGTTGCCGAGATGCAAACAGGGGAAGGTAAAACTTTAGTAGCGACACTTCCATTATACTTAAATGCTTTGACCGGAAACGGAGTTCACTTAGTAACCGTGAATGATTACCTTGCCAAACGTGATAGTACATGGAAAGCACCTTTATTTGAATTCCATGGTTTAACTGTTGATTGTATCGATAATCACCAGCCAAGTACAGAACAAAGAAAGAAAGCATACGACGCCGATATCACTTACGGAACCAATAACGAATTTGGTTTTGACTATTTAAGAGATAACATGGCACATTCGCCAAGCGATTTAGTACAAAGAAAACACAACTATGCTATTGTCGATGAGGTCGATTCTGTATTGATTGATGACGCAAGAACACCACTTATTATTTCAGGACCGGTACCTCAGGGAGACCGTCATGAATTTAATGAACTGAAACCAAAAATCGAAAACTTAGTAGCACAACAACGTCAGTTGGCAAACGGTTTCTTAGCAGAAGCAAAAAAATTAATCAAAGAAGGAAACACTAAAGAAGGTGGATTCTTATTGTTAAGAGCTTACAGAAGTTTACCTAAAAATAAAGCATTAATTAAATTTTTGAGTGAAGAAGGAATCAAACAATTGCTTCAAAAAACCGAAAATCAATACATGCAGGACAACAATCGCGAAATGCATAAAGTGGATGAAGCTTTGTATTTTGTAATTGAAGAAAAAAACAATCAGGTTGAATTGACGGATAATGGTATCCAATACCTTTCAGGAGATACTGATCCGGACTTTTTCGTACTTCCGGATATCGGAACTGAAATTGCCGCTATTGAAAAGCAAAAACTAGACAAAGATGGTGAAGCAGAAGCGAAAGAAAGATTATTCCAGGATTTTGGAGTAAAAAGCGAGCGTATCCACACTCTTACTCAACTTTTAAAAGCCTACGCTCTTTTTGAAAAAGATGTAGAATACGTAATCATGGACAACAAAATTATGATTGTCGATGAGCAAACTGGCCGTATCATGGATGGCCGTCGTTATTCTGATGGTTTACACCAGGCGATTGAAGCTAAAGAAAATGTAAAAATCGAAGCTGCTACACAAACTTTTGCAACTGTTACATTACAGAATTATTTTAGAATGTACAGTAAACTAGGTGGTATGACCGGTACAGCTGTTACAGAAGCTGGCGAGTTATGGCAGATTTACAAATTAGACGTTGTTGAAATTCCAACCAACCGTCCGATTGCGAGACAAGATAAAGAAGATTATATCTACAAAACAACACGTGAAAAATTCAATGCTGTAATTGAAGACGTTACTGAATTATCAAATGCAGGAAGACCTGTTCTTATTGGAACAACTTCTGTAGAGATTTCAGAGTTATTAAGCCGTATGTTGAAAATGAGAGGCGTTACACACAACGTTTTGAATGCTAAAATGCACAAACAAGAGGCACAAATTGTAGAAGAAGCGGGTAAAGCCGGAGTAGTAACGATTGCAACCAACATGGCTGGTCGTGGTACCGATATTAAATTAACACCTGAAGTAAAAGCTGCCGGAGGTTTAGCAATCGTGGGTACAGAGCGTCATGACTCTCGTCGTGTAGACAGACAGTTACGTGGTCGTGCAGGACGTCAGGGAGATCCGGGAAGTTCTCAGTTTTATGTTTCACTTGAAGACAACCTAATGCGTTTATTTGGTTCTGAAAGAGTCGCTAAAGTGATGGACAGAATGGGACTTCAGGAAGGTGAAGTAATTCAGCATTCTATGATGACGAAATCTATCGAGCGTGCACAGAAAAAAGTAGAAGAAAATAACTTTGGTGTTCGTAAACGTTTATTAGAATATGATGACGTAATGAACTCTCAACGTGAAGTAGTATACAAACGTCGTCGTCATGCTTTGTTTGGTGAGCGTTTGAAACTGGATATCGCAAACATGCTTTACGATACTTGTGAACTAATCGTAAGTCAGAATAAAGCAGCTAATGATTTCAAAACTTTCGAATTTGATCTGATCCGTTATTTCTCTATCACTTCTCCAATTTCTGAAGCTGATTTTACGAAATTATCAGACATCGAAATTACAGGAAAAATATACAAAGAGACTTTGGCTTTCTATACTGAAAAAACAGAAAGAAGCGCCAGAGAAGCTTTCCCAATCATTAAAGGAGTTTACGAAGAGCCAAACAATCATTTTGAGCGTATCGTAGTTCCGTTTACAGACGGTATCAAAACACTGAATGTGGTAACTGATTTGAAAAAAGCATACGACAGCGAAGGAGCTCAGTTAATTGCCGATTTCGAGAAAAATATTACTCTTTCTATCGTTGATGAGGCCTGGAAAAAACACTTACGCAAAATGGACGAATTGAAACAATCAGTTCAATTGGCCGTTCACGAGCAAAAAGATCCATTGCTTATTTACAAATTAGAAGCTTTCAATTTGTTCAGAGGAATGTTAGACAACGTTAACAGAGAAGTGATCTCATTCTTGTTCAAAGGTGATTTACCGGCTCAAAACGTTCCTGAAATTCACGAAGCTAAAGAAGTACGTCAAAAAGAAAACTTCAAATTAAGCAAAGACGAAATCGTAAACAGCGAAGAAATCAACCGTGAAGCCGGAGAAACACAACAGCGTCAGGTTACTGAAACGATTGTAAGAGACATGCCAAAAATTAACCGTAATGATACTGTAACCGTTCAGGAAGTTGCAACCGGCAAAACAGAAACAATGAAATTTAAAAAAGCGGAATCTTTAGTAGCCTCAGGCGAATGGGTTATCGTTAAATAATAAAGACTTTTAATTAAGTAAACCCGACAGGTTTTTGAAACCTGTCGGGTTTGTTGTTTTTAAAATATCCGCAAGTACAAAAGTACCTGCGGATATTTTTTTTGAAAAAAAACCAGTATTTGTTCGTTCAAAAAACGATTATAGTGTATTTTTGCATTCGAAACAACGAAATCTACTCTTGAAGAAGTTATTTACCATATTTCTTTCCTGTATGCTCCTAGTGCCCTCATTCGGCAGTTTTGTTGTTTATACCTCTTTCAAATTAAATCAGGACGAAATAGTAAAAACGATTTGTGTGCAACGTAAATTAGTTTTTAACACCTGTAACGGTCGATGCGAACTTCAGAAAAGTTTAAAAAAATACGCCGACAACGAAAAGAAAATGCAAAACAACCTGAAAGAAAAATCAGAGATCGTTTACATTCAAAATACAACCACAGCCGATTTTAAATTAGTAGCACCAATAGAATCTAAAGCAAAAATCTATGCTTCTTTAGATGAAAAACCTATTTCGGTTTCTATTACTACTTTTCATCCTCCCTCCTATTTTATATAATTTTTTATGACTATTCGTGACTAATACCAAACTGGTAAAATTAGCCACAGATTAGAATGATTCCCACAGATTTCTTTATTAATTGTGTATAAAATCTATGTAAATCTGCAAAATCAGTGGTGAAAAAGTACTCTTGGTGCGCATTGAGGACAGTCATATAATTTTTTAAATCCCGTTTCATTACCAATTGAAATGATCTTTCATTGTGCCTAAAAAAACAATGAAAATGTGCTTGCGCACACCCAAAAATTTAAAATTACAATTATATAAAATTCTTAAAATGAAAAATACTTTATACAAAGCCCTTGCTATTGTAGCACTATCTATATCTTTATTTTCCTGTTCAAACGACGACAATAACGAAACTGTTTCAGGAAATGGAAACATCACTTTAAAATTTGACAATGCTTATGGTGCAAACGATCTTATTTTAAACACACAAGGCAATATAACTTCAAACAATGAAGTACTAAAAATCAACCTTGTAAAGTATATCGTGAGCAATGTTGTTTTCACAAAAGCAGACGGAACGACTTTTACCTATCCAAAAAGCAAAAGCTATTTTATTGCTGACGAATCTACTGCTGCCGGTCAGCAATTTAAACTAACAGACGTTCCTGCAGGTGATTATGTGAAAGTAAAATTCGGAATCGGAGTTGACGAAGCGCAGTGGAAACTGGGTGCTGCAGGTCAGGGAGATTTTCTTGCACAGGCAGACGCTGCCGGTATGATGTGGTCATGGGCTGCCGGATATAAATTTCTTGCTTTCGAAGGTACTTTTACCTCATCGACTGTTACGACTGCTACCCCATTTATGATTCACACCGGAAAAACAGGAACAGATTACAACTACACTGAGGTAACTGTAGATTTTCCAACAAAAGCTTTAGTTCGTTCTAACATTACCCCTGCTGTTCATATCATAACAGATCTTTCTAAAATAATTGACGGTCAAAACAAAATCAAACTTTCCGATAATAATATGGGAGGTATGGGTGCCATGATTATGGGTGGCGCAAAACTGCCATTAATCACTCAAAACATTTCAACAATGTTTAGAGTAGACCACGTACACAACGATTAATTTATTTTTTAAGAAGTACAAACCTTTAGGCAAAACCTAAACAATCCACTATACCGTATCTTTTGTGTCCGCTAAAATGGACACAAGAGCATATTGGTAACGGAAAAAATAGAGGTACTTCTGCAAATCAAAGAGTAATCCCGGTAAAATTTAGTTTGTTCTACTTTGTGCTAACTCGCGCAAGTCGTAATAAGAAATGCTCTTTACTCTTTTTACACCCAAAAAATCATGCTGAAAATAAAATACTTTCTTTGGCTATTGATCCCGCTAGTATGGAGCTGTTCGAATGAGGAAGAAGAATATGTAAATATTCCTTTAGAATTTAAAGTCCCTTCTAATTTCCCCGCTTTAGCGTACAATATTGCTCAGAATCCTCCAACGGTAAAAGGATTCGAACTGGGCAAAAAACTATTCTATGACGGACGTTTAGCGTCAGACGGAGTTGTTTCCTGTGGCTTTTGTCACATACAGGCTAATGCCTTTACTCATCACGGACACACGGTTAGTCATGGTGTAAACGATGCTCAGGGAACACGAAATACACCACCAATTCAAAATCTGGCTTACCAGTCTGTATTTATGTACGATGGTTCTGCGGATCATTTGGACCTGCAGCCTATAATTCCGTTGACGAGTATTATAGAAATGAATGGGAATCTGAATGCCATTCTAAAAATGATGAAAGCCGACAAGGAATACCAAAAGTTATTTGGACAGGCTTTTACTGACAAAGAAATCTCAACCGAAAACATGCTGAAAGCGCTTTCGCAGTTTATGGTTATGGTCACTTCTTCTAATTCAAAATTTGACAAATACAGACGTAAAGAAGCCGGCGGAACTTTAACTGCAGACGAATTGGCAGGATATGATTTATTCAAAACAAAATGTGCTTCCTGCCATGCTACTGATTTACAAACCGATAATTCGTTTCGAAACAATGGTCTGGCTGTAAACCCAATGGTAAATGATGTCGGAAGATACAAAGTCACCGAACTGGCGAGCGATTATTACAAATTTAAAGTGCCCAGTTTACGAAATGTAGAAGTTTCCGGACCTTATATGCACGACGGACGATTCGGAACCCTGGAAGGTATTCTGGATCACTATGCAAGAGGAATCGAATCCTCACCAACTCTGGATCCGATATTAAAACAAAACGGAAAATTGGGAATCACACTTTCCGAAACCGATAAGAAGCAAATCATAGCTTTCCTGAAAACACTGACCGATACGGAATATCTAACCGATAAACGTTTCGCAGAATTTTAAAAATACAGCCGCAGCTTATTGCTTTACAGAAATGTATAAGCTGCGACAAAAAACATAATGAAAACCGAAGTCCTAGCCCCGATAGAGGCGGTATCCTTTTTGGGTGATTTTTCTTCACCCGAAAAGATAAAGCCGAAAGCGGGATTAGCTTCTAAAAATAATTAAGATGAAAAAGATAATAGTAATGTTCACCCTTTTGACTGGTTTATCAGCTTTTAGTTTTACTTCAAAAGATAGTATTTCTGCCTTCACTTTTCAGCGTATGGCTTTGATGGAAGATTTTGATTGTGATGCCTGTGGTTGTTCGGCAAGTGGCGGAAGCATGGGATTTAGCTCTATGCTGAACAATAATTTTGTGGGGTTGAGATATTTCAAACAAAGTTATACCAGCCGTGATGGAATCTTTGCAAACTCTCCGTGGATTGACGAAAACTTCAATACTGTTCAGGCATGGGCACGTATACCAGTTACAGAAAAAGTACAAATTTCAGTGTTGGTTCCATATCATTTTCATGAAAGACAATTAACCGCAGGAACCGAAAGTATTGCCGGTTTGGGTGATATTACGATAATGGCTTTGTATACGGTTTTTGAAACTCAAAAAGACAGTACCATTTTTACGCATAAAATAAACCTTGGCGGTGGTGTTAAAATTCCGACCGGAAAATTTACGGAAGCCAATAACGCAGGAAGTGTTAACCAAAGTTTTCAATTGGGAACCGGGAGCTGGGATTTTCCGTTGGCCACTGAGTATGTGGTAAAACGTAAAAATCTGGGACTAAACACGACGCTGAATTATATTTTTAAAACCCAAAACAACAAAAATTATCAGTACGGTGACCAATTTAATTATGCTGCCACTTTCTTTTATTTGTTTAATACAAAATCAATTCAGATTGTTCCGCAAGCCGGCCTCGCAGGAGAACTTTATCAAACCAATAAACAACATAATCTGAATTTACCCAATACTGCCGGCGATATTTTGTTTGGAAAATTTGGTCTTGAAGCGGGAAAAGACAAATTCTCGATTGGTGTAAATGCGATGCTGCCAATTACCCAAAACCTGTCAAATGGTAATATGGAAGCCAATTACAGATGGAGTATTAATTTGAATTATACTTTGTAAGAGGTTTTAAATCTCTGAGGTTCTAAACTGCAAAGGTTCAGAGGAGCAAAGGTTTTTAGCCACGTATTCACGAATTTTCTAAAAAGTATTCGTGAATATGTGGCTAATTTTTTAAAGGGAATTTTGAAAATAGCTAACCTTAATCGCTTTTACGATTGGGGATTTTTTTATATTTGGAAGCTAATAAATCCTTTACAAAAAAAAGATTGAAAAAGAATTTTCGGTTTTCATTGCAATTAATTTGGACTTTCCTTTTTAGTTACTTCTTTGTTTTAATGTTACAGCTGACATTACAATATGTTCCACTAAAAAAAAACATTGCATTTCTTCAAATCAAGCAGACTGAAGTTTCTGAAATTCCATTTTACATTACTTTCTTTTACATACATGTATATTCGGCAATTTTTGTTTTGCTCACCGGATTTTTCCAATTCAGTGACACTTTATTAAAAAAATATCCTGCAACTCATCGAAGTATTGGAAAATTTTATGTTTTGACAGTGCTCTTTTTTAGTGCCCCGTCGGGATTATTTATCGGTCTTTTCGCCAACGGTGGACTTTTCGCTAAGATCTCTTTTGTCGCCTTGTCAATTTATTGGTTTTACTTCACACTCAAAGGTTTTACGGCTATAAAAAACAAAAACATTGCAAAACATAAGGCATTTATGTTACGAAGTTTTGCTCTAACCTTTTCTGCTGTAACATTACGTTTTTGGAAGGTTATTCTTGTATATTTGTTTCATCCCGCACCAATGGATTTGTATCAGATTATTGCTTGGCTGGGTTGGATCCCCAATTTATTAATCGTTGAGTATTATCTTTATAACCAATTAAAAAAATGAAAAACCTTTTTTGTCTACTAGTGTCAATATTACTTTTTTCCTGTAATTCTAAAGAGAAAAAAATGACAAAAGACATTACCAAAGATCTGCCTAAAGAAATCAGAACCGATTTATATGGCTCTTATGTAGGTGATTTTACAATTCTAGAACGCGATACCACAGGACCTGAAAAAGAAAATTATATCAATAAAATTAATATTGTGATCAAAAAAATCACATCCTCAAAAGTTATAGGACAAAGTATTGTTGCTGGAAATAGCAGGCCTCTCACAGGTACAATGACGACAAAAGGAAGCACCCTTCGTTTTATACTTAAAGAACCTGGTGATGACAAAAATGACGGTGTTTTTGATTTCGAGATCAAAAACGACACTCTTTTAACCGGAATCTGGGTAGCCAATAATCCTAAAAAAGAAGTCTCTAAAAGGAAATTTGAACTTATTAAAAAAGATTTTAAGTATGATCCTAATGTGATGCTTCCGGAAGACGGAATGTATATTGATTATGAAAATCCAAGAGAAGAACAAGTAACCAATTTAGAAGGTGAAGAGGGAGAAGAAGCTGAAACCTACATAGAAGCAGTATTCAGAGCAGCATCAGAAAGTATTATGACGATAAATTCGTCTACGCAAAAATTAAAAGAATCAGATTTAAAAAATTTAAAAAAAATTGATTTAGAGATTCTAAGAAACACCATTTTCGCAAGACATGGACTGACTTTTAAAACAAAAACAGTTCGTCAGTTTTTTGATAGTGTAGAATGGTATATTCCTGTTTCAGACAACGTAAACAATGAACTAACCAGTACCGAAAAAGATAACATTGTATTATTAAAACGCTTTGAAAAATACGCCGAAGACAATTATGATTCTTTTGGAAGATGATTTTGTAGAGGTTCAAAGCTTCAAAGGTTCAGAGGAGCAAAGGTTTTTAGCCACGTATTCACAGATGCTTTTAAAAATTCGTGAATTCTTGGCTATTCTTTTTCTACTATTATCTTCAAAAGGTTCAAAGCGGCAAAGGTTCACAGGAGCAAAGGTTTTTAGCCACGTATTCACAGATGCTTTTAAAAATTCGTGAATTCGTGGCTATTTTTTTCTGCTATTATCTTCAAAAGGTTCAAAGCGGCAAAGGCTCAGAGGAGCAAAGGTTTTTTGCTGTGAATTCAAGAATACATTTTTACTAAAATTCGTGAATTCGTGGCTAACTATTTTTTATCGGGGATTATCCTCATAATATCTGGCTTCGATGCGCTTAATATCTTTGATGGAATTTTTTGCCCAAAGTAAACGTTTCTCCAGGATTTCCTCATCTGACAATTGCCATTTGATATCTGAATTTCGCAATCGGTTGGTCAGGTTTTGAATAATGATGGCTGCCGAAACGGAAATGTTTAAACTTTCTGTAAAACCTACCATTGGAATTTTAAGAAAACCATCTGCTTGTTCCATAATTTCAGGAGATAATCCGTCTTTTTCAGTTCCAAAAAATAAGGCACTTGGTTTTGTGATATCGAAATCCTGAATTAAACAATCGTTTTCATGCGGAGTTGTCGCAATAATTTGATATCCTTGGTTTCGCAAAGAAGTTATACAGCCGTTTACGGTATCAAAACGATTGATATCAACCCATTTTTGTGCTCCCAGAGCGATTTCTTTATCGATTCTTTTTCCGAAACGCTGCTCAATAATGTTAAGTTCCTGAATCCCGAAAACCTCACAGCTGCGCATTACAGCACTTGTATTGTGCATCTGAAAAACATCTTCTACAGCAACTGTAAAATGTTTGGTGCGATTGGCCAGAACATCCAAAAATCGTTCTTTGCGATTGTCTGTTAATATATTTTCAAGGAAAGCGAGGTAATCTAAATCAATCATTTCAATCTTAATTTGCCACAAAAATACATTTTAAATAAAACAGAAAGAAAAATTAAGAACTATTTTCAAGTTGTTACATCCTCCAGAAGAACATTCTCCAACTTTTTGTGCAAACTGCTTACCAATGTCAAATCGACCTCCAGAAGTTCTTCTTTGAACGAATCACCTTTAAAAACGGTATTTTCATTTTTAGAATGTCTGTTGAGTCTTTCATACATTTTTTCAAGTTCATTGGCACTGTAATCAATAGTAATAAAGGATATAAACTTTTCGATGACGCTTTTCATACCATCGTTATAATTGAGTTTTACAACATTCTGATCTGTTTCATAAAAATCCAGAAAACCCTGAAAATACTTCTCTAAAACCAAGGCTCCATATTGCTGGAAACTGATCTCGCTAATTTCTTTAGCAGAGATTCCAAAAACATCAGGTGGTAATAAATTGGGAACCATATGCATCCCCATCATTTTTTGATGCGATTTTAAGACTTCACCCGGATTCCTAAAAAGCAAAGCAAAAGGCAGTTCGGAAAATATTGATCTTAAATATCCGGCTTTAAAAATATGCCAGGCATCTAATTTTACAATTAAATTCTTCTGTTCCGGAAATCTTATTTGACCTAAGAATTTCAAAGCCGATTGTAAAAGCTCGCTTTTTTTATCTGTTCCAAAATTAGGACTTCTTAAAATTTCATCGATAAGAGGTGCTTCCGAAATCATAATATTCTCCTTCGAAGTTGCCAGCGATTGACTCAGCATTGTAGAACCACATCGGGACACATGAAATACGAGTGATTTTAGATCTGCCGAAACCAATTCGTTTGACCAGTCTACTAAATTTTCTACCGTACTAACAATTTTAAATGATGTTGAATTATAAGCATGACTTTTACATTTCGAAATGGTTTCATCAAAAAAAGGATCGACATATCTTTTATCCGCCAGATACAGCCATTCCAGATAAACTTCATTTTCTTTTTCTATTAACTTATAGGGAATCCAATTTAGTAAAGGATGATTTGTGTTTTCCATTCTTCGGTATTTATTATGATTGCAAATCGGCAATAATCTGAGCTCCTGCTGCCGACGGATTTCGGGAAAGTTCTTCAATAATCATTTGTTTTACCTCATCAGAATATGGTTCTTTTTTTGGAGTATAATGAATATCAAAGCCCATTTCAGCAAACAATTGATCGGACCAGTCATTTCGCAGACAATCAAGCGTAAGGTGAATACGTGCCTCAGAACTTTTATTCGCTACACTGTGTGGCATCTGAAAATTAGCATACCAGCACTCTCCTTCTTTCATCGGAACCAATTTTTTATCTACATAAAAAAGTACCTCAGGATTTGTAATTATAGGAACGTGAATTCTAAAGAAACCTTCTTCGTATGAGGTATCGTTATCTGTATGTTCCTTTATTTCGCTTTGAGGCCCTAGCCTTAATAATCGCACAGCCTCCTTTTCACACTGAAACCAATCCATGATCTCCTTAAAATAATGACATCTGTCCAGTAATTCTGTGTTTTTATACTCTTGGTTAGCAAAAGAGGTAATATCGTTTATCAAACCGGACTGTGACCTTAAAGATACACTTGTCCAATTACCGCTATAGTCGCCTGTGTTAAAGTGAGGCGTCCACAGGTCATTTTCACATATTTTAAGGTCTTTTTGTAGTTTATCTATCGAAAAAGAAACAGAGAGTTTACTCGAAGAAGGGTTCATAGGCATTAAAAAATTAAATTAGACAGTATGCTTTGGGGCTTGTAAATATAAAAAATTACAAACGCTTTATCATCAAAGAAATAAGTAAAATAAATAGAATTTGGAAACCTGACTTTTAAAAGGTCAAACCAGATCAGGCAAACTGTTTAAAATAAAATGATACAGTTTATGAGTCGAAACGGGAACGGTTTCTATATCGGTTTTCAGCACTAAATCTGGCTGTAACGGAGTTTCAAAAATATCGCTTATTCCGGTAAAATTCTTTATTTTATCAGGATCATTATCCGATAATAATGCTTTTTTATACAGTCCTTTAGGATCTCTTTCGATTAAATTATCGATCGAACAATCTAAATATACGGTTCTGACAAATTCATGATTGCGCAATTCGTTTCTCAGGTTTTCATACGGATTTATAACTGACATCAAAACGATCGTGTCTGATACAACAAAATTTCGTCCGACATTAAAAAGACGTCTGACATTTTCACAGCGGTCTTCTTTAGAAAACCCCAAATCTTTACAGATGGTTTTCCGATATACATCACCATCAATTATCTCGACTTTATACTTTTTTTCTATTAAAAGCTGTCGAACATTTTCAGCTAATGTTGTTTTACCCGAACCCGATAATCCCGTAAATTGTATTAAAATCATTTTAAAACTCTTTTCTTTTATTGCTCACTAAAACTAGATAATTTGTAAGACCGAAACAATAAGTATAAATACGCTTTTATCGGTTATCTAAACTATCAAAAAAAATTATAATGGTAATGCCACTATTCTGAAACTAAATGGAGAAATCACTATTTTTATCCTTTAATTACAATACAATGAAAAAAAAATTAGTGGTTTTAACCGGAGCCGGAATTAGTGCCGAAAGCGGGATCAAAACTTTTCGTGACAGTGATGGTTTATGGGAAGGTCATGATGTGATGGAAGTTGCCACTCCTGAAGGCTGGAGGAAAAATCAGGAATTGGTTCTGGACTTTTACAACAAAAGACGCCAACAGCTTAAGGAGGTAGAACCCAATTCAGGGCATACTATTCTAGCTGAATTAGAGCGTGATTTTGATGTGCACATCATCACTCAAAATGTAGACAATCTGCACGAACGTGCCGGAAGCTCCAAAGTCCTGCATTTACATGGAGAATTACTAAAGGTACGAAGCACTCAAAATCGCAACTTAATTTTAGACTGGACAGAAGACCTCTATACCGGTGATCTGGATCAAAACGGACATCAACTTCGTCCTCATATTGTATGGTTTGGCGAAGATGTTCCTGCTCTTGAAGAAGCCATCGACATTACCGAAACCGCCGATTATTTTGCCGTTATCGGAACATCGTTACAAGTATATCCGGCGGCAGGATTAATTTCATACACGCCTTCTGTCACACCTGTTTTCTATATTGATCCAAATCCAATCAGCATCCCAAACCTTCGTAATAAAGTAGAAGTAATTGCCGAAGTAGCTTCAAAAGGTGTGGCGGCATTGAGAGATCGCTTAAAATCCGGGCTCTAGTTTTTGATTAGTACTTAGTTATTAGTCCCTGGTCCTTAGTCAATAGAAGAAAGAGCAAAGAAGAAAGAAGAAAGAACAAAGAACAAAGAGTAAAGAGTAAAGAGTAAAGAATAAAGAGTAAAGAATAAAGAGTAAAGAGCAAAGAGTAACATCTTACATCCAACATCTAACTTTTAACTCTTTTTTATCCACAAATTCTGTTTATATTTGTGCCTTTCGAACAAACAACATAACAATGACTACTTTAAACGAATTGAATGCTATATCTCCAATTGACGGAAGATATAGAAATAAAACCCTTTCATTAGCACCATTTTTCTCTGAAGAAGCTCTAATCAAATACCGTGTACTGGTTGAAATTGAATATTTCATCGCTTTATGTGAGGTACCTTTGCCACAGCTTTCAGACGTGAATCCTGATCTGTTTGAAAGTTTAAGAAACATCTATAAAAATTTCTCTACTGAAGATGCTCTTTGGATTAAAGAAACTGAAAAAGTAACCAATCACGATGTAAAAGCCGTAGAATACTTTATCAAAGATGCTTTCGAAAAACTGGGTTTATCTCAATACAAAGAATTCATTCACTTCGGATTAACTTCTCAGGATATCAACAACACTGCTATTCCTCTTTCAACAAAAGAAGCGTTTGAGCAGGTATATATGCCTTCGTTAATTGCTTTAATTTCTAAATTGAAAGAACTAAGCGTAGAATGGGCCGCTATTCCAATGTTGGCACGCACACACGGACAGCCTGCTTCACCTACTCGTTTAGGAAAAGAAATTTTAGTTTTTGTAGAGCGTTTAGAAGAACAAATGCGTTTGTTATTTAATATTCCGTTTGCTGCTAAATTTGGTGGTGCAACCGGAAATTACAACGCACATCATGTAGCTTACCCACAGATCGACTGGAAACAGTTTGGTAATAAATTTGTAGAAACGGATCTTGGCTTACACCACTCCTTCCCTACCACTCAAATCGAACATTATGACCATTTTGCTGCATTTTTCGATGCTTTAAAAAGAATCAATACGATCATCATCGATTTAGATCGTGATATCTGGACGTATGTTTCGATGGATTATTTCAAACAAAAAATCAAAGCAGGAGAAATTGGTTCCTCTGCTATGCCACATAAAGTAAACCCAATTGATTTCGAAAATTCAGAAGGAAACTTAGGAATTGCGAATGCTATTTTTGAGCATTTAGCCGCAAAATTACCGGTTTCGAGATTGCAGCGTGATTTAACAGACAGCACCGTTTTACGTAATATCGGAGTTCCAATGGGACATACCATTATTGCTTTTGAGGCTTCTTTAAAAGGTTTAAACAAACTATTGCTGAATGAAGCTAAATTTGCTGAAGATTTAGAGAAAAACTGGGCTGTTGTAGCCGAAGCAATTCAAACAATCCTTCGTCGTGAGGCTTATCCAAATCCGTATGAAGCCTTGAAAGGTTTAACCAGAACAAATGAAGCAATTGACAAAAATGCCATTCATAATTTTATTGCTACTTTAGAAGTTTCTGATGCTGTCAGAGCCGAATTATTAGCCATTACTCCTAGTAATTATGTGGGAATTTAAAGAAAACCTAAAATATTTTCTCAAAAAAAGCTATCTTTATCGATAGCTTTTTTATTTACAAATTGTATTAAAAAAATTAGTCCTGCTGATTCACTCCACTTTTATTTTTCAAAGGAGTTCAGTGAATTTATTTGCCATGAAAAACTGTTATTTTCAAACGCCGTATCTTTTTTAGCAAAACACTGAAACAAAAAGCCGGATGATTTTCTTAACAAAAAACACTACTCTATGATCGCATTAAACGCCGCCACCGCATCTACCCACCACCTACAACCTCTAATTAGCGACTTAGGTCTCATCCTGCTGACTGCAGGTATTGCTGTTCTGTTATTTAGACTAATCAAGCAGCCTCTGGTTTTAGGATATTTAATTGCGGGTTTTTTGGCCGGAAATCATTTTGATTTCTTTCCTACCATTACCGAAATGAAAAGTGTTGAAGTTTGGGCAGAAATTGGTGTAATCGTTTTACTATTTAGTCTAGGTCTTGAATTTAGTTTTAAAAAGCTAATGAAAGTTGGCGGAACCGCTTCTATAACGGCTATTACCCAAATTATAACGATGGTCGTCATGGGTTATATGGTCGGGCGCTGGATGGGCTGGGAACAAATGGACAGTATCTTCTTAGGTGTTATCCTCTCTATTTCTTCGACAACCATTATCCTGAAAACCTTTGATGAACTAGGCGTAAAAGCTCAAAAATTTGCCGGAATTGTAATCGGGTCTTTAATTGTGCAGGATCTTGTTGCTATTTTGATGATGGTGTTACTTTCGACCATTGCAGTAAGTCAGCAATTTTCAGGAAGTGAACTGATGATGTCTGTGCTAAAACTAATTTTCTTCCTGACCGTCTGGTTTCTGGGCGGAATCTTTTTTATTCCAACCTTACTTAAAAAAGCCAAACATTTACTAACGGACGAAATGTTGCTGATTATTTCGCTTGCCCTTTGTTTAACAATGGTAAGTTTTGCCGCAAATGTTGGTTTCTCACCTGCTCTGGGTGCTTTTATCATGGGATCTATCATTGCCGAAACTACTCAGGCAGAACACATCGAGCATCTTATAAAACCCATAAAAGATTTATTTGGAGCTATTTTCTTTGTATCCGTTGGAATGCTTATCGATCCTAAAATGTTATATACACATGCACTGCCTGTCGCTATTTTAACTTTGGTAACCATCATAGGTCAGTCTGTCAGTTCGACTATTGGTGCATTACTGGCCGGACAACCTTTAAAACAATCTGTACAAACAGGGATGAGTTTATCTCAAATCGGGGAGTTTTCGTTTATCATTGCTACATTGGGAATGACACTAAATGTAACCAGCTCCTTTTTATATCCGGTAGTGGTTGCTGTTTCCGCCATTACTACTTTTACAACTCCGTTTATGGTCAAATATGCAGTGCCATTTTCTGATTTTCTGGAACGAAAACTTCCTAAAAGATGGGTTAAAAACATCAATCGTTACAGTGTCAATGCACAGGCGATAAAATCAGTCAGTGTTTGGCAAAAAGTGCTTAATGCTTATATCATTCAAATCGTTCTGCATACTATTATTATTACAGCAATTATTTTATTATCGGTAAAATTTGTTGCGCCCCTTGTTGCCGAAACAAGATTCGGAAATACATTGGCGGCTCTTATCACTCTGATAATTATTGCGCCGTTCTTATGGGCACTCTCCCTTCGAAGAGTGGCAGTAGAAGAAGTCGATTCTTTATGGGAAGAACGTAAATACCGTGGTGCAATATTGATGCTGATCCTGATTAGAATGAGTCTCGGATTGTTCTTAATCGGATTTTTACTAAATATCTTCTTCTCTCCTTTAGTTGCCTTTATTGCTTTGGTTGTTGCCATTGTGGTCTATCAAATATTCCCTAAAAAACTAAACGAACAATACCATAAAATTGAAAGTCATTTTCTTAAAAATTTAAATGATCGCGAAAACAAAAAAATCGATAGACGTTACGCTAATTTAATGCCATGGGACGGTCACATGTCTTTTTTTGATATTGGGACAGAATCCAATTTAGTGGGGAAAACTTTAGAAGAACTGCGTATTCGTGAATCAATGGGAATTAATATTGCCTACATCAAACGAGGAGATATCACAATTCCAATTCCAACTAAAAATGAACGTCTGTTCCCCGGTGATGAAATTTGTGTTATTGGTACCGATGCTCAGGTTACGGAATTCAATAAATACCTCAATCAAAATGAAATCGAGGCTCCGACAAAAGTAGCAGAAACGGATATTGTTTTACGTCAATTTGAAGTTTCTCAGGAAGACTTTGTACAAAAAAGCATTGGTCAATTCCGTACAAAAACCAATGGTATGGTGGTTGGAATTGAGCGAAATGGAAATAGGATTCTGAATCCGGAATCAAGTTTAATCTTAGAAAAAAATGATATTCTTTGGGTTGTAGGAGATAAAAAGAAAATGGCCGAATTGGTCAAAAGTTACTAAGGCGCTGAGATACTAAGGTCCTAAGATGCTAAGAAAAAAAAGCTCCATACAAAAAAAATGTATGGAGCTTTTTTATAGTAATACCTTATTTAAACGGTTGCATTTTATCACATTGACATTCGCAATTAGGGTCGCTGGTGTTGAGAACAGTTAAATATCTTTGATAAAAACCTCTTCTTGATTGTGTTTTATCACTGTCTGCTTTATTACATTCTAAAGCACCATTGATAATATTAATCGTCGCTCCAAAACCAGGTTTACGTCCTTCATTAATATCCTGTTGGGTAGGCAGCCACTGACCCACCATTACAGCATGACAGGAAGGTTTAGGAGCCTGTGGTGTCATCCAAAACCATATGGCAGTCTGGAACGCCAAAGCCGCATCTTTGACGACATTTTCAGGATTTTTAAGCAGTACGTTTTTATCTCCATATAAAAATTCACTTATCTGTCCATAATTATAATTCCAACTCAACTGTATCGGCCCTCGGCCGTGGTAGGATTTCTTTGCCACTGGAGGATAATCCACGTTATTCTCCTCTCTGTAACCTGTCGTGCTATTTTCGTCATACCCTACCTCTTCGCGAAAGTATAAGCCCCATGAATAGGCTCCTCCTGGTGCCGTTGGCCAGCCACCCGTAGTTTCATGAGATATATTAGCAAGAAAAGCGGCTAGTTCTCTTTTTCGTACTTCCAAAGAACCAATACTTATAAAATCTGCATAATCAACTTCTTGTCTAACTACTGTATTATTGTTCCAGGAAGCACTGAAATCAGCATCTTCTTTAATCACTTTTGTCTCATTAGTCGATTTTTTAATACGGGTTATTTTCTGAAACCATCCTTTTCTTTCGATAACAACTTTTAGGTCTGCCATAAGATCAACTGCTTTCATCAACGCATCGTAGGTATAAAAATCTTTTGAAGGATTCACTATCCAGTTATTGCTCTGCTCTGCTCCATAACGATAAGGGAACAATACCAGAAATTGCTCTTTGCTTATAAGGTCTTTTAGCCCTGCATTATTCTCTGGGGTACTTGGAGTGTCCGGATTTTTAGGTTCTTCATCAGGTTTAGGATTTTCTGTCGTAGGATCCTTCTTTTCTTCCAAATTATCATGACTACAAGAAAATAGTACTGAAAAGAAACAAAATAAAACAAGTAAGAAAACAAGTGGCGTAAACCTCATTAATAAGGTTTGTTTTTTAGTAACATCGCCTTTACAATTCGTATTGTATTTTTTAGTCATAATGCAATTTTATTTTTTGGATTTATCCAAATTACCGATAGTTAACGTTAGCAATCCCCTACTTTTATTATACAAATTCTGATAGCCTGTAGTGACTCCTTGTGCAGGTGTACGGGTGACATTAGCAATTTGATCTTTGTATGATTTTATTTCGGTATCACTCAGAGTGGTAGGATTCATGACTACCAAAAGCGATTTAAAACTTTTTTGCGAATTCGTACTGTTCGGAATCCTTGTTTTATTGGTAAAACGGGGATCATTATAAATAGCCAGACTCTCGGCATCTTTAATCTCTGAAGCAGGAATCGCTCCTGCAAGATACAATTCAATATCGGCAATGTTATTGGATACTCCGCTAAGTATCCCTTTTACTTTATCCCAATGGTATACATAATCTTGCGGAACAGCATAATTGCCCCATCTGTGAAACATCTCATGTAAAATAGGTCCGCCCTGGATATTGTTTAGGTAAAGAAAATAAACTCCTTGCAGTTTACCCGCAGAACCATAATCTTTTGTACTGTCAAACAAACTAAGTCCGATACCCTGCGTATCATTTTTTACACTTTGATAAATACCATAAGGCATTCCTGTAGGAGGAGTACTTGTTGCATTATTCAATACGATCACAATAAAATCAAAATCATCTTTCAAAACCGGATAAATTTCAGTTTTACAAAGCGTTTTAAGTTTTTCTACCGTGGCTGTTTCATTAATAGTGTGGCTGTTCCAGTAATTAAAATCGTCTTGTGATAATTTTAAAACTCCAAACGTATTGGAGGATTCTATATTCAGGTTCGTGGTAACAGCTGGTGGAGGTGTCTGTGTCTTGGGATTTGTAGTCTCAGGTGTCTTTGATTCAGAATCAACCGGACTATCTCCCTTATCACAGCTATTGAAAAGAAATAACATAGTTACGAGCGAACCGATCGTACTTAAGTTTGTTTTAGAAATCATATTATTCTGGGGTTTAGTTACCTTTTTTTGAATACCATAAAGAAGTTGCTTTTAGTATCGACTTTAGCAAACTGAAAATTAGGTCCAAACCTTTTGGAGCAATTCGGATTTCAATCGTGGCCAATACCAAGAATCCCTTACTTAAGCATTCATGCAGCGAACTTACAATACAAATCTTTTATTGTGAAAAACAATTCAATAGTTGGTAGCTTTTGTTTCATAAGCGGACAACTAATCACTTTTTCTGTCTACTTTAAACAGTATAATCCCAAAATTATTATCCGACTCCTGAATCTGGAAAAAATAAAGATTCCGAACCTTTAAGAAAAAACTCTTAAAAACTCGGAATCTTTATTAAATCGCAATGACTAAAAAAACTCAGTCCCTTACTTATTAGGCTGCGGTGTAATACGCAAATAAGGTTTTATTGGTGTATATCCTTTTGGAAATTTCGCAGGAATATCACTATCCGGAACAGCCGGTGTAATCACTACATCTTCTCCGTCTTTCCAGTTGGCGGGAGTAGCTACACTATAGTTGGCTGTTAATTGCAAACTGTCTATAACACGGAGTAACTCGTCAAAATTTCTTCCTGTAGAAGCCGGATAGGTTAAAGTAAGTTTGATCTTTTTATCGGCACCCACTACAAACACAGAACGCACCGTAAATTTATCACTTGCATTTGGATGCAGCATATCGTATAAAGTCGCAATTCTTTTATCCTCGTCTGCAATAATTGGAAAATTAACTGTTGTATTCTGAGTTTCGTTAATGTCCTTGATCCACTCTAAATGGGAGTCTAAACCATCTACACTTAACGCGATAACTTTTGTATTTCTTTTGGTAAATTCCGGAAGGTAATTCGCAACTGTTCCCAATTCAGTAGTACAAACCGGAGTAAAATCTGAAGGATGAGAAAATAAAACACCCCAGGAATCACCTAACCATTCATGAAATTTAACGGGTCCTTCGGTTGTTTCTGCATGAAAATCCGGAGCAATATCTCCTAATCTTAATGTTGACATAATAATATATTTTTTAGTTTCTCTAAAATTAGTACAAAAAAAAGCACAAAGAAAACACCGATTTTACTAAAAAAAAGTTAAAGTTCTACATTCTCTATCTAATTAGTATTTAAAACTAAATTAAACTCAGAATCCAATACCAAATCGTAAGGGTAATAAATGAAATCGGGATTCCAAAACCAATCATCATACTGCTCAATCTCGGTTTCAATCCATAAGTCGAAGCTAAGATCGCACCTGTAATCATGGGAGCCATGGCCATTTCCATAATGGTTATTTTAATGGCTTCAGAATGCTGCTTTAAAATAAAAACGTATACAACCAAAATAACCAACGGAACTACTACAAGCCGAAAGAAAAGTCCGAGGCGCAAAAATTGCCAATGCTGGCTTTTTCTGTCAAAAGTAAGCTGTAATCCAACCGAAAGTAAGGCCAAAGGAGTTACAAGGCTTCCTACTTTGACCAAAACGGACTGAATATTTGTATGTAAATCGTATTGAAGAACATTCAGCAAACAAGCCACTAAAAAAGTAATAAACGGAGGGAATAAGATGATCTTTTTTAAAATACTTAGAGCATCCGCACTTCCTTTAGAATAAAAAGCTGCTACAAAAACGCCAAGTGTAGAAACCACTACAAAAGTCCCCGGCTGGTCTACAAGAATTGCAGTTTCTAAGCCTTTTTTACCAAACAGAGCCTCAATTATAGGGTAACCTAAAAAAGAAGAATTACACAGTCCCGCTGTTAAAATCAGGCAGCCAATCAATTTGTTTGACCAGCCTAATCTTCTTCCGAGAAAATGAAAAAATACAAGAGCCAGTAGAAAACCAATCCAGCCCGACAGTATGGGGAACAGTAATTCATTGCTCCATTTTATTTTCGGAATATGATACAAAGTAATTGCGGGCAGGCAGACGTAAAGGACGACCTTATTTAAAACCTTATAAAGATGAGTTGGAAATTGCTTTATACGTTGTAAAAGTAAACCCAGTGCAAGAAATAGAAATATTTGAATAAAGTTGCTCATATCATTTAGTAGTCACAAAAATAGACATTTATTATGGGATGCATCACACAAATCAGATTGCTTCTCTTCTTTTTTTGCTACTTTTAAGATCTAATTTCAAAAACAAATGCAATCGATAAGAGACAATTTTGAACGAATGGCGAAACTTTCAGATGCCGAATGGAATACTTTTTCATCTAAGCTCATCCGGGAAGAATTTCCAAAGAAAACCCCAATACTTAAAGCGGGTACCATTGAAAATTATCTTTCTTTTGTCGAAAAAGGATTGGTAAGATATTACATTCCCGGTGAGGATCACGACCGTACTTTTACTTTTGTATTCGATGGCGAATTTACGAGTGGTTATGATTCGTTTATCACAAGACTACCTGTCACTTATACGATTGAAACCCTCGCAGAAACCGTTCTTTGGCGTATATCTTACGAAGATCTTCAGGATATTTATACCGAAACTAAGATTGGCAATACCATCGGACGCTTTGCCAGTGAAGGATTGTTTCTTAAAAAAACAAAAAGAGAACTTTCACTGCTGAACGAATCCGCCGAGCAGCGTTATCTGAATCTGTTTACAGAACAGCCACAGCTCATACAAAGGATTCCTCAAAAATATCTCGCCTCTTATATTGGCATCACTCCACAAGCTTTGAGCAGAATCAGAAAACGCATTTATTAACCCAGGTTCATTGTTTTCAATCGCTTTACTGCGCAACTTTGTTTAAAAAAAAGATATGGAAACTTTAATTGTGTTAGTAGGTGTTTTTGTCCTTACGTTGCTTTTTATAAAGCTAATCTCTAAAAAAATTGAAATCTTTCAATCAGCCAGAATTGCCATGGCTGTCATGCTTGTCTTTACTGCCGTAAGTCATTTTGTATTTACCAAGGGAATGGCGATGATGGTCTCTTTTTTGCCCTGGCCGACAGCAATTGTTTATGCAACGGGAATTATAGAACTCATGGCAGCAGTGGGCTTATTGATTCCAAAAACGAGAGTGCTTACCGCTAAATTGCTGATCGTGTTTTTTATCGTTTTACTTCCCGCCAATATCTATGCTACCGCGCACAGTATCAATTTACAAGCAGCCAATTATAGCGGAAAAGGCATTTCTTACTTATGGTTCAGAGTACCGCTGCAACTTTTGTTTATTAGCTGGGTATACTTCTCTTCCATCAAAAAACAATCTGGCTTTAAAGGGGTTACAACTTACTAAACCTTGCATTTTGTGTCACTTTAACCCGAACTTCTTTGCAGGATAGTTTCGGAATAGAATTAATTTTTAGTTAAAACTTTTTTTTGTTTCAAAAAACACCATACATTTGTAACATATTTTATTACAGTATGATTTCAGGTAAGTTTGCCATAACGATTCACATTTTAACCTTGCTCACTAAATTCCCGAACGATTTTTTGTCGTCGGAATTTATTGCAGGAAGTATTAATCTGAATCCGGTTTTGGTGCGAAAAGAAATTGCCAATTTAAAAGCACATCATGTTGTTGAAAGTAAAGAAGGTAAAAACGGCGGTACAAGACTGGCGGTTGATCCTTCGAAAATTACATTGAAAGAAATATTTGAAATGACTTTTGAAACGATCAATCTGGGTTATGCCAAAAATCAGCCTAATCCGGATTGTCCGGTTGGAAAAAAAATCAATCAAAATTTGAGCTCTTTGTATGCTGAAATGAATCAAAAAGTTAGTTTACAATTAGATGGAGTCTCCCTGGAAGATTTTTCTAATCAATTCTAAAACTATTTTTTTACACAAAACTGTAACATTTTTTATTACTAATTAAATTTATATATTATGAAAATCGCAATTATTGGAGCAACCGGATTTGTAGGTACCGCAATCTTAAACGAACTGGCTAACAGAAATCATGACCTTACGGCTATTGCAAGAACCCCAAAAGACAGCTCAAATGCAACGTGGAAAAGTGCAGACATTTTTAATGTAGAAGCTTTGTCTGAAATTTTGAAAGGAAATGATATCGTTATCAATGCTTACAATTCAGGATGGACCAATCCAAATATCTATGATGATTTTATTGCCGGATCAAAAGCCATTCAGGAAGCGGTGAAAAAATCGGGGGTAAAACGTTTTATTACTATCGGAGGAGCGGGAAGTTTGTTTGTTGCTCCGGGCCTACAGGCAGTTGACACACCTGATTTTCCAAAAGAATACCATGCAGGAGCCACAGCAGCAAGAGATTTTTTGAATATTTTAAAAGAAGAAAAAGAACTGGATTGGGCTTTCTTTAGTCCTGCTTTTGAAATGCATCAGGGAATTACCACCGGACGAACCGGAAAATACCGCTTAGGTTTAGAAAATCCGGTTTTTAATGACGACCAAAGAAGTATTCTATCCGTAGAAGATCTGGCAGTCGTTATCGCTGACGAAGCGGAAACTCCGAAACATCACCAAGTTCGTTTTACAGCGGCTTATTAAGACATTATTTAAGGGACAGAGGTACAAAGAGGCAAAGTCGCAAAGGTTTTTCCTCCTTGTACCTTTGTACCTTTGTACCTTTGTACCTTTGTACCTTTGTACCTTTGTACCTTTGTACCTTTGTACCTTTGTACCTTTGTACCTTTGAACCTTTGCAGCTAAAAAAAAATCCTTTTTGAAACTGTTTTTGTTTTCTGTACTTTTACACTACCAAAAAGTATACTTTGTCAGGTTCAAAAAAACGATCAAGCAGTTTACACGAAAAAGCCGGAATTTCTCCTCCAGAAATCACCAATATCTCTGCTATTCAGCAAATTAAAAAAAACAGAAGACAACAACCCTCTTCAAGGGAGTTAATTGATGGTATTCTAACCGGAAATATCACGGCTCTGAGTCGTGCTATCACACTGGTTGAAAGTACCAATCCCGAACATACCGCAAAAGCAAACGAGGTTATAAAAGGTTGTCTGCCACATGCCAATCAATCGATCCGAATTGGAATCACTGGAGTTCCCGGTGTTGGAAAAAGTACTTTTATTGAAACTTTCGGCAGCTACCTGACTCAATTGGGAAAAAAAGTAGCCGTTCTGGCAGTTGATCCCAGCAGCTCTATTTCACACGGCAGTATTTTAGGTGATAAAACCCGAATGGAAGAACTTGTAAAAGACGAAAATGCTTTCATCAGACCAAGCGCTTCCGGAGATACTTTAGGCGGTGTAGCTCGTAAAACAAGGGAATCGATTATTTTATGTGAAGCCGCAGGTTTTGACACGATTGTTATAGAAACAGTTGGTGTAGGACAAAGTGAAACTGCCGTTCACAGCATGGTGGACTTTTTTTTACTACTCAAAATTTCAGGTGCAGGAGACGAACTTCAGGGTATCAAACGCGGTATTATGGAAATGGCTGATGCTATCGTAATCAACAAAGCAGATGGCGACAACATTAAAAAAGCCAATCAAGCCAAACTGGAATTCAACAGGGCTTTGCATTTGTTTCCTCCCAAAAAATCGAATTGGCAGCCAAAAGTTACTACCTGTAGTGCCATTACCAAAGAGGGCATTTCTGAAATCTGGAATACCATTTCTGATTATACGGAAACGACCAGTTCAACCGGCTTCTTTCAGGAAAGACGAAAAGAGCAAAATCAGTTCTGGATGATGGAAACCATTGATGAACATTTGAAATCAAACTTTTACAATCATCCTGAGATTATTGGGCAATTGGTACAAATCAAAAAAGCGGTGCAAAATGATGAAATATCACCTTTTGCAGCCGCTCAATTCTTGTTAAATGAGTATAAAAACAGCTTCTAATTTCTTAAAGCTTTTTTTAATATTTCATTTACTTCACATTAATTGAAATTGTATAAGTCGCTTCACTTTCTTGAATAAGGTATTTACCGGGAACTAAAATATCTGAATTGAATTTTAAAGATTTAACTAATTCCGAATCTATAGTCTGTCCTTCAGGTATTACATAAACTTCTCCATTTCGCAATAATACTTTTTTATGTTCTGGGGTTAAAGCACTTTTTTGAATTTCCATAACAAAATTTCCTTTATCATTGGTAACACGTACCGGTGTTCCATCAGGGTGTGGCTTAAAAAAGTTATAATTTCTGTACGTGTCGTAAATAGTAAAATTACAAAACCCTTCTGGCTGACTGCAGTCAACATTATGTGCCCCCCAAGCTCGTACAACGATTGGGTAAGTGTAATACACCCGCTTAGTATCGGGTTGATTTTGCTGCTCAGTGTTGGATAATTGAGTATTTTGATCTTCAACAGATTCATTGTTGCAGCTTATAAAAAAAGCGGCGGACACAAAAACTAACATTACTTTTAATACTTCAGATTTTTTTTTGGTAATTTTTTCATAATAAATAAATTTAATTGTCCTTACTCTATCACAGGCTTTTCAGGTTACGCCTTTTGGTTTAGTATAAATCAATTAAATTATTTTTTGTTACCCCTTTTTTTCAATTTTAACAAAAAAAAGCTGCCAAGTACTTCTGTACTTAGCAGCTTTTTATTTACAATAAACTGAAAATTACTTTTTCTTATCCCTAAGTTTATATTTATTTTCTTTATATAAATTTCCTGCTGTAATAACATGTGCCAAAGCATCTTTTGCTAAGTCTTCATTTAATTTAACAGGAATTAAAGTGGTGTCGTTTTTGATTTCAAACTGTAAGGGTTTCAAATTAGGCTGCATAATTACCACCTGGTTCTCGACTCTGAAAGCATTGATATCATTGAACTGCATAATTGATCTTCCCTGCGTTTTTGGGTCTAATTTGTTTAGATTTCTTCCTACCATCGGAGTTTCAAACGGTAATCCCAAATAGCTTAATAAGGTTGGCGGAATATCAATCTGACTTGCCAATTTACTGTAAACAGTTCCTTTTTTAACTCCTGGTCCCATGATCAGAGCCGGAATATGAAATTTATTGATTGGCACTAAATTTTTACCGTAGGTTCTCGTATTGTGGTCCGCGATTACGATAAAAATGGTGTTTTTGAAATAAGGCTCTTTTTTAGCCATTTCGAAAAATTTCCCAATCGAGAAATCGGCATATTTCATAGCATTATTAACCGTTGCAGGTTTGGTATCATAAGGTTTGATACGTCCCGCAGGATATTCAAAAGGCTCATGATTGGAAGTCGAAAACATTAAAGAGAAGAATGGTTTATCTCCTTTTGCTTTAAAATAATTATTGGCTTTGGTTACCAGATCTTCATCTGAATATCCCCAGGTTCCTTTAAAAGCGTATTTGTTTCCGTCTGATTCAAAATCTTCCTGATCTACGATATCCTGAAATCCATTTCCATTAAAAAAGGAAGCCATATTATCAAAATTCGCCATTCCGCCATAAATAAAACTGGTTTCGTACCCTTTTTGTTTCAAGGCATCGGCTAAGGTGAAAAATCCTTGCTGCGAGTTTCCTAATTTCACGACACTTTCTGAAGGCGAAGGTAAAAATCCGGTTACTACTGCTTCGATTCCACGTACGCTTCGGGTTCCTGTACAATACAAGTTGGTAAACAATAAACCTTCTTTTGACAGTTTATCAAATTCAGGCGTTAAAGGCTTTCCTCCTAAAATTCCAACGTACTCTGCTCCTAAACTCTCTTGTAGAAAAATAACTAAATTGTAAGGTTTCTTTAAAAGTGTGTCCGGTTGCTGTACATGTAAAAACGGAATTTCGGCATCTGTAAAATCACTAGGACCGGCGATCATGTATTTTTTAACACGGGCAATGGCCTCGGCTTCTTCCATTTTACCATACATCTTGGTGTTTCCTTCGTTTTTAATAGAATACGCCGCAAAAGCAACGGTATAAAAAGAATTCAACCCTAAAGTATTAGTCAACTGATCTGTTGAAAAAACAGCATTACTGGCATTGATCGGACGTTTTGAGGTAAGACTTGAACGTGCTCCAAAAAACAATAAAAAAGCCAATAACGGAAAAACCATCAATCTAAACTTATAGTCTGAACTACTCGTGTAGAAGTATTTTTTTCCTTTTTTGAAGGCAAAATACAAGACTACTCCTAAAATTAAAAAAGTCACAATGATCGAAGTCAGATAACTTTTAAGCAGCATTCCAACTACCTCTTTTGGATAGATCAGATAGTCTAAGAAAATTTTATTGGGACGTGTATCGTATTGTTTTACAAAATCGGGTGTTGCCAACTCTACAAACAGAATCAGAAACAGCAATAAAAAACTATAAACTACAAGAAATTTATTGGTAAACTTCGATGCTTTATCAGGCAGAAAAGTAACTAAAACTGCCGGCAGGAAAGACATATAGCAAAGTAAAATCAAATCCATTCGAAGTCCGATTGGAAAAATGTACCAGAAATTTGGTGTTTCTGTTACTCTGTCTTTAAAAATAAAAAATAAAAACAATCGACTTAAAGTGGTAATCAGCAATCCGATTGCGATGAAGTTAATGATAGGTTTTAAAAAACTTAATTTTTTCATTAGAAATATTTAAATGTTTTTAGATTGGGGTACATCCTAAAGACACACCTCTGTACGTCTTTACTCTTCGTAACGGTTTATTTCACGATCGTAAAACTCGTTTGCCAAAACAATTAAACCTTCCATTTCAGCATTTAACTCTGCCTCATCAAGATCTTCCGCTTCTTCCATGAATTCTACCTCATCATCTTTTAAATTGATAATGAATCTTGGATAATCCAGGTGAATGATGAAAATATCATCTGGAAAATCAGTATTGTCTCCGAGTAAAAATTTAGGTAATTCCATTTGTATTGATTTATTATTTTTATGTATTGGCTCACCAATTGCAGCGGTTTCAAAGTGTTTTAAAGATCCTTTTTAACTGCAACTGATTCTTTTGCAGTCCAAATTTAAGTATTTGAAACTGAATTTTTGATTAATTTTTTAGTCAGGTAATGAAATCTAAGATAAAGAAATATTGCAGCAGTCGTTAATCCCGCCAAAAGTCCTATCCAAACTCCCTGTGCTTTTAGTTCTGTATATTCGGCAAGGTAATAGGAAATCGGGAAACCAACGATCCAATAGGCTACAAATGTAATGTACATCGGGATTTTCACATCTTGCAATCCACGTAATGCTCCCAGAACAACCACCTGAATTCCATCAGAAATCTGAAAAACGGCTGCAATTAAAAGTAATTTTGACGCGATACCGATTACCTCGTTGTTATCCAGAAGCTGCCCTCCGTTTTCCATATTCAAAAACATATGAGGCAGGAAATCATGAAACGCTACAAACAGAATCGCAAAGAATGTTTCGATGATAATCGCGAGCAAAAAGATCGAACGTGCTACCACAACTAAGTTTTTATAGTCCATCAAACCTCTTTGATTGCTTACTCTAATCATCGAAGTTACACTTAATCCCATAGCAAACATAAAGGTCATTGACGCCAGACTTAAGGCAATTTGATTGGCGGCCTGACTGGTTTTCCCAATGTTTCCGCAAAGCCAGATCGACGCAGTAAACAAAACCACTTCAAAAAGCATTTGCATCGCCGATGGAAATCCGATACTGATTATTTTTTTCAGCGTTTCCTTTTTGATTTGATTAAAACTAAAGTTTTTAAAGAAACGTTTCAAATCGTTTCTTCTTGAAAGCATGATGTGCATGAACATCACTAAAAATATTCTTGAAATCACCGTACCCAATGCTGCTCCGATAATTCCCATTTTTGGAAAAATCCAGATTCCATAGATCAACATATAGTTGATTCCAACGTGCAGCACATTGGCCATAACCATGGCATACATTGAATATTTGGTCAGTGAAAGACCGTCAGCAAATTGTTTGTACCCCTGATAGACAATTAACGGAATCAAAGAGAAAGCGACCCAATCCAGATACGGTTTGGCAAGAGCAATTACATCGGCAGGCTGCTCTAGTAATTCCATTAACGGTTTGGCCAAAACAATAACTCCAAAAAGCAATAGTCCTAACAAGATGCATAAAAACAATCCGTGATGAAACGCGGAACGAATTTTACCATCATTTTTTTCGGCATCACCTTCTGCTACAATTGGTGTAATGGCGGTAGAGAAACCAATCCCTAATGACATGGCGATAAAAATCAAACTGTTTCCTAACGAAACGGCTGCCAATTCTGTACTTCCTAACTTTCCTACCATTATATTGTCGACAATTCCTATTAGAGTGTGTCCGACCATTCCTAATATAATGGGGTATGCTAATCTTAAATTATATGAAAACTCTTTGGTATACTGCTTAAAATTCACTTCGATTCTTTTTTAGTCGGCAAAGATAATCAGAAGCTTTGGATTCTTTGTTACGATTAAAAACATAAGCTAATATTAAGTGCTTTTTAAGCGACACCGATATTATATAACAAATCCTAAAAATTATATAACAGAATGTTAAGATCCTGAAACTAATTTTACACTATTAGAAATTCAAAAATGATTGTCATGAGAAATTTAAAAATGTTATGCCTTGCTGCTTTCGCTTTCTTATACGCCAATACCACTTTCGCTCAGGACAGTACCGTTAAGAATTATGATCAGGGTTTTAGATTAGGCTTTGGTTTAAATGGTGGTATCCCGACGGATAATGACTATAAATGGTCACTTGGCGGAGATGTTCGTCTGCAGTACGATTTATCTAAAAAAACATCGCTAACCTTAACAACAGGTTTTACGAATCTGTTTATGAAAAATGACGCAAAAGATCTTGGATTCATTCCGGCAAAAGCAGGTTTTAAAGCTTTTATCTGGGAAGATCAGTTTTATGTTTTAGGAGAAGTAGGTGCCGGTTTTGCTGTCACAAACGGCTATAATGACACTACTTTTTTATGGGCACCGGGAATTGGTTATGCTACCAAATATATTGATATCAGTGTCCGTTATGAAGATTATAATAAATTCAAAACCAATCAGGTTGCTTTACGTTTAGCCTATGGTTTTGATTTATAAAGATTAAGTTTAATTTATTTTTTGTTTTTGGTATGAACCCGGTAGAAGTTAAATTCTATCGGGTTTGGTGTTTTTTATACCATTGGTCAAAAGATAGCTGCCGGTAGTCAAATGATTTTTCGTGATTGGTTTGGAACGCGGTAATTCGCAGAAAAATTAATCAAATCATGAACAAAACAATCTTTTATCTATCGCAGCTTTTCCTTTTTTTATTGACTAGTATTGCTGCACAATCACAATCAAAAATAGCAGGAGAACTTAAAGTTGATTATGTTCCGTTCTCCAACTATGTCCGTCCAATGGACAGTACTAAAACTAGTGCTGAAAGTAATTTCAAAAGGGCGCAAATTGCTTTTGAAATACCTCTTTCTCTGGAAATGGACCAATACCACCGTCCAAAACTCTGGTCTCTTTTTGCAAACGGTAGTTATGCCAAAATGGAAAACAAGAATTATGAAATTCAGTCTCTTCCATTAGAATTTCAAGGTGGCTTTCCTAATGAAATGCTGAATGCGCAAATCGGAGTCAAACATTTACGTTCTATCTCACCAACCTGGTCGTTAATGATAATGGCTTCTGTGGGGGTTTACACGGATATGGTCGAGATCAACAAAGATGATGTATTGCTACAGGGTGGTGTGTTTTTCATCAAACATTTCAATCCCAATATGGCATTTGGTATGGGACCTGTACTAACCAATAGTTTTGGTGTTCCGATGGTGCTTCCGGGAATTTATTTCAACTGGGAATCCAGAGGTGCGTGGCATTTTAAAATTACCTTTCCGGAAGGTCTGCAATTTGGGTATCGAATCTCAGAAAACCTTGACTTGAAAGCAGTGGTCGAACTAAGCGGAATGACGGCGGAAACAAAAGTGAATAACAGAACATCACTATTGGGGTATCAGCAAATTATTGCCGGCATACAGCCTGAAATTAAGCTTGGCAAACACTGGACCCTGCAACCAACGGCAGGATCGACACTTTTACGCAGTTTCTCCAGTACCAACAGAAAAATTAAGGATATTTTCAAGGAGAAAGACATGGCTAATCCTAGATTTACTACTACATTTTACGGAGCTGTGGCCCTAAAATGGCAATTCTAGGGTCATCGACTTAATAAGTTTTTATAGACTACCTCTTTCAGTAATGCTTCGCGGCGTGTTCTTGAAATGGGTAGTTCTTGTCCTTTTATGAACAATCGTCCACCGGAAACAGAGTCAATATGGGTAATATTGACAAGGAAAGATTTATGGATTCTAAAGAAAATTTCTGTAGGGAGTGTTTCTTCCAAAGAAATCATTGTTTGATGAATCACCAGAACCTTATCTTTAAAATGGAGCTTTGCATAATTCTGCATTCCCTCGATATAGAGAATATCAAGCCAGGAGATCTTTTGAAATCCTTCCTCCTGACGCACATACAAATAAGGATCTAATTGATGCTGCTTTGGAGCACCCAGCATCTGATGCCATTGTTTTGCTTTTAAAGCAGCCTGATAAAAACGCTGAAACGTAATGGGTTTTAATAAATAATCGACCACCTGCAAACGATATCCTTCAAGGGCATATTCAGAATAAGCTGTCGTAAAAATAACCAAAGGCGGATTGTCCAGCGATTCCAGAAATTCCAGCCCCGTGAGATACGGCATATTAATATCCAGAAACAACAAATCGACTTCTTTTTCCTGAATGTACGAAGTGGCTTCTAATGCGGACGCACAGGTACCTGCAACTTCAAGAAAATCAATTTTAGAAACAAAATCTACTATTCCGTTTCTTGCAATAGGTTCGTCGTCGATAACAAGGCATTTCATTTTCATATTTTGTTTTTTTACTTTTTTATTTTTCCCCACAGATCTTGCAGATCAGGCAGATTTTTTCTTCTTTATTTTTTTACGGTTCTTCATTATAACCCAATAGCAAAAATGATTGCTGATTTTTGTTTTCTGAGCTGTGAAATTCAGGAAAATAGCTCCTATTCCCCCCTTACAATTACCTCATCAAAAATCTGTAATCATTAAATCTTCAATCTAAAATCTTTTAATTTCATGACATTGTGCTATCGGAAACGGCAAAATCTTTTACTTCAAATCTAAAACCACGATTACCGTAAAATCAGAATCGGTTTTAATGATGTTTAACTGGTGTTTTTCAGGATATTGAATCGCCAGTCTTTTTTTGACATTTTCAAGTCCGAGCCCTTGATTCTTTGATGGGGTTTTGTATTGTTCCGTATAGGAATTCTCGATCTTAAAATGCAGCTGTTTTGCCGTTTGTTTACATCCCAAATGCACATATCCTTTTTGCCCCGGAAGCCTTGAAACGTGCTTGAATGCATTTTCTATTAAAGGGACTAAAAGCAATGGTGCGATCTGAAGCTGGGCATCTTCAATACTCCATTTACATTTTACTTTTAATTCATTGCCCCATCTCGTTTCTTCGACTCCAATTAAGTCTTTCAGGTATTTTATTTCGAGATGCAGCGGCACATATTCTTTGTTGCATTCGTACAATTGATACCTCAAAATATCCGAAAACCGAATCAGTAAATCCGAAGCCAGTTTTACATCACTCTGCATTAAAATGTGAATGTGATTGAGCACATTAAACATAAGATGCGGATTAATCTGATCCTGAAGAATCTTGATTTGTGCCTCAAGATGAACCTGTTGCAGCTGAGCATGATTTCTTTCGATTATATTATGTTCCTGATAAAACCGAAGTCCGCAGGCAGTACCGCAAATCAAAATAGCTGCAGGGGTACTGCCAAAGAATCGTGCAAATAAAAACTGAATCATCGTCATGTTTGCTTCGTCGGGATACAATCGTGCGCGGGTATGCGAATTTGAAAAGATGGCATCGATAACGGCCAGGCAAAATGAAAGTATAAAAACTACCATGACACTTTGCATTGCAAATAGTGCCATTCTTCTTTTACGCAATGCAACAGGCAATACAATATCGCTAAGAAAATGTGCCAAAAGACTTGAACACAGTAAAACCAAAAAAGCCTGAGAAGCTGCCGCTCGAACGCCGTAAGCCTCTATCAGCTGTGACCAGATCGTTATTCCGAGTAAGCACCAGAAAAAAACTAAAAATATTCGGTGTCTGTTTTTATTTATTACAACCATTCTAAAAGAATAAAAAATTGATGAGAAACTTCGCGTTCAAAAATAACCCTATATTTTTCAAACAAACAGCAAAGAACCCAAAAAGATTCTTTGCTGCTGACAAGGCCAAACCAAAAAAGCCTGTTTAAAATATAAAATAACCAACCCCAATGTTAAACGAATTTGGCTTCGAGCTAAACTCCTTACTTAGGTTGTTTAACCCTCCCTGATACGTAACATCCAGAGTAAATTTCGAAATTTCGATTCCTGCTCCAACCTGATAGCCTATATTGGATTTGTTAAATTTTCCATAGGCAGTTTTCAATTGACTCACCGAGGAAATATTTTCATCCAGCACATAAGAGTAAACTCCTCCTCCAAAAACTCTTACGTTGAGCATCGATTGATCAATTATTTTGTAACCAATTACCAACGGCATTTCGAGGCTCCTCCATTTTAGATTTTTAGAAGGCAAAGAAGCTGTTCTTTCAATTTTAGAAGACTTCTCACTGTAGAGAATTTCATTTTGAATGAAGAAACGTTTGAAATCAAATCGGGCCATAGCACCCCCAAAAAAGCCCGCTGCATACTTTGAATCTGAACCTTTTGAAACGGGAAGTTCAGAATAATTTGATCCTGCTTTTATTCCAACATGAATAGGAAGCGGAGATTGTGCATTTGATTTAAAAGAGATTAATGTAAAAATAACTGTCAAGCATAATAATTTGTACGTGTTCATGATAATAATGTTTATTAATTTGATGCAAAGGAGCACAAACCTGAAACGCTATTAAAATTAGTTTGATGAACGGCAGCTGGGTGTTGACTAACGGACTTCCTTAGCTGTTTTACGCAACAAACCCGACAGGTTTCAAAAACCTGTCGGGTTTAGATGTGATACCCCACTATTTACTTCAAATACTTTTTATCAGTCAAAGTTCTCATGAAGGCAATGAGCTGTTTTTTCTCCAACTCTGATAAGTTTAACTTGTCTTCGGGTAAGGTTTGGTTTGGAACATCGAATCCTAAACCTACTCCGCCTCCTTCATTATAAAAGTCAATCACTTCTTCAAGAGTGTTGTAAACTCCATTGTGCATGTAGGGAGCGGTAAGTGTAATGTTTCGGATCGTTGGCGTTTTAAACGAATGTTTATGAATAGCCGCCTGCGTGATGACAAACTTACCCAAATCTCCGTCCAGCTTTTTGCTTTTATTTGGAACGCCTAATATTTCACTCTCTGATCGGTCAAAATTAGGCGGAACTGTTCCGTTGGTTAATGGTATAAAATGGCAGGTCGCACATTTAGCTTTCCCTGCAAACAAATTAAAACCTGCTTTTTCATCAGGGGTGAAATTCTCTTTGTTTTGCATATACCCATCAAACTTCGAATCGTACTGACTCAATGACCGAATATAAGAAGCCAAAGCATTCTTGATTTCAAATTCATTGATGGCTCCTTTCGGAAATGCTTTTTTGAAATCTCTTACATAGTTCGGATTCTTCTGAAGTACTAAAGCTGATTTCTCGAGAGAACCGTGCATTTCGTTTTCATTTTTAATCACAGCAATGGCCTGATCTTCGAGATAACTTACTCTGGAATCATCAAAAAATACGCGCTGAAAAGCAATATGATTCAATGTCGGCGTGTTGCGCTGCAGCATCGATTTCCCGTCTAATGTAACGGCTCTTTCCAAACCATCGGTAAAAGCTTTATCAGCATGATGACACGAAGCACAGGAGCGAGTGTTGTTGCCCGACAGAACCGGATCATTGAACAGCTTTTTTCCTAATGCAATTTTCTCCGGAGTTGTTTGATAATCCGGGAAACCTGAAAATGCCTCGGGATCAAATGCTCCTGAGTCGAATAGCGTTTGTGCCGTAGTTTTTAGTCCTCTTTGCTCTTGCATCAGCGGAATACCCAATTCTGATCGGGTTTTGAATAGCCCTTTGTTTAATGGATTGGCAATTTCTTTAATAAAATACGCCCGGTCAAAAGCATTGAAATTGGTATTTGTTTTTAAATAGTGCTGTCCTTTCTTCAATATTTCAAGCACCTGATTCGAATTTGAAACTGTTTTATCTTCGACATACACTTTGTAATATTTCTCAATGGTTTCTAAAGCTGCCACAGCTTCAGGAAGTGAATTCAATACCACAGGCGAATCGAATCCGGTTATTCCTAAAGTAACTATTCGATATACTTCCAATCGCATGGCATCAAAAACGTGCGCATCCGTTAATTGATTGGATTTTGAAACTTTTTCTAAACGAGCCAAATTAGCCGACAAGATACCCAGCTCCTGAAGCAATTCTTTTTTATGCGCTTTGTCATATTTAGGAAAAACCAGCTCTTCAATAACCTGAAATCCTTCAGGCGGAACAGTCACTTTATCATTTTCTTCAAATTCGGGTATTGCGGGACCATTGATCGCTTTAGAAACTGCAGGCGAATAATACTCGCTTATCATTTCGACCTTTTTGTAACTTTGATGTGCTTCGAGAAATTGTCTCTGAATTTGTACTTCGGCAGAATCTGACTGTACGGAATATTTAAGCTTAGCAACCTTCTCAATCAGTAAAGTAATATCAGACTGAAACAATTCATTTACTTCCTGATGTTTGTCTTTTTTCTGACAGGCTACCAATGCCAGCAGGAAAAACAAACCGTATATTTTTTTCATGTGTATTAAAAATTAAAAGGGAAATATTCAGAAAAACAGAAACCACTACCTCAAACTGAGATAGTGGATGACTGTTTTATAATGCTTTAAAAATTTATCTCGCTAAACCTTTAATCACTACAATTTGACTTGCTTGTTGCTCGTTCGGACGATTTGTTCCTCCGTCAACTCCTTTATATTTTTCGCCAGTCCAGGTATGAGGCTGGATGCTTAACATGAAAGTATCCGGAATACCCAACTGATCTGATACATCAATCATAGCACCGTATTCCCAATCTCCGAATTTTGATAATTTACCTACGTTATATTTGGCAGCATCAGCCTGAGTACGACGGTGATCTAATTCTAATACCACTTTCAATTCTTTTGTCGCGATATTGTATTGATAGATGTAAGCATCGTGTGTTTCGTCACCGTATCCGTTTGCATCTTCCTGAACGTAAACATAGTTACTGGTTACACAGATATTATCAGGATTTTGGAATTTTCCAGCTTTTCCACTGCGGTTATCACCATCTAAAACCAGTTCTAAAGTTCCTTTTAACGGATCGGCAGCATCAAGATTTAATCTGTAAACTCTACCATATTTCGTTCTTGAAGCATCGGCATTCGTTCCTGTGATATCTTGTCCGGTTACGTTAAAATACAATTCACGGTCAGCATTGTTACCTCCTTTGCGGTAATCCAAATCTTCAACACGACCAAATTTGATTGCTTTCAAAGTATTTACAGATGCATTGATCTGAGCTCCTGTTAAAGTAGTGTGGTTGTCAATTTTCACGAAAGAAACAGGATACGTTTGATCCACAGTCATGTCTTTTTCTCTTTGATTGCTGTCATTTCTTTTTAGCATATACAAAGATCCTCCGCTTAAATCACCAACTGTGTTTGATACATACATAAAAACCTGACCTCCGTAAGTTCCTGAGTCATCATCACCAATTACTACAACTGTTTTTCCTTTGTAAGCAGTAGAACGCAATGGTAAAGCATTTTCAGCACTTAAACGTCCAAATCCGGCCAATTCTTTAGAAACCGAAGCTCCTCCAGCACTAGCGTACGGATCTAATGCATGTGTACGGGATTCTTCTCCGGACTCTCCACAAGTTAAATAAAGCGGTCCAAAACCGTGTTCGGCCTGCGTAGCCATAGTCGCTCCGCATAATCTCCAAGTTCCTCCGCTAGAGTTTAATAAATATTCTCCCTTTGTTGGTTTGAATGTTTTATCTAAAGTAATTCTTGAAACCGCAAAATTGTCTTCGTTGTTTACTAAGAAAGTAAAAGTTCCGTCCGTATTTTTCAATAGACCTGAACCATCAGCAGAACCTCCAAAAACAAATTTAGGACTGTCTGCAAAAACATCATCTGAACTAAAAAGAGAGTAAATTTTCAAACTTTCAAATCCTGTCTGAGCTTTTATTAAACTTGGTGTTACAGATTGATCCTTCAGTACAACACTTGTTGTTTCTGCTTCATCTTTAGAATCGTTATTACAAGATGTAAGCAACGAACCTAACATAATTAGGGGTAAAATAATTCTTTTCATGTAGTTAAAAATTGGTTTCTATTTTTTTACAAAGTAACCCACTGCTCTTTAACTTAAAATGATTTAGATATTATCAAAAAATCAACAGTTTTCCTAAAAAGCGTTATAAAACAAAAAAACGTTAACATTAAATTAGTACTACAAAACACTCATAAACTTGCAGTAACATTAGCGCAAAAAAAAGAGCCTTATTTTAAGACTCGTTTTCTAATTGCTCTTTATATATTTTAATATTAGCCTTTATACTCTCCGGTAACTCAGGCTCTTTAATGTCGGTATGCTTCTGCATTTCTTCCCAAATGGTTTTAGCCACAATGTAACGGGCCATTTCTTTATCATCGGCAGGAATTACATACCACGGAGCATTTTTTGTCGAGGTTTTGTTTATAGCCTCTTCATAATATTGCTGATACTCCTCCCAATGTGCACGTTCTTTCAAATCCGCGACCGAGAATTTCCAGTTGTGTTTTTCTTCTTCCAATCGTCTTAGCAAACGTTTACGCTGTTCCTCTTTGCTCAAATGCAGGAAAAACTTCAGTACAATTGTTCCATTTTGCGTAATATGCTTTTCAAAATTATTGATTTGCTCTATTCTGTCTTTCCAAAAATCTTTCGGAATATCTTCTACCTTTTCAATTCCGGGTAAATTTTCATTCAATATATACTCAGGGTGCACGCGGGTAACCAAAATATTTTCATAATGGGTACGATTAAAAATCGCATATTTCCCTTTTTCAGGTAAAACCATATAGTGTCTCCACAAATAATCGTGTTCCAACTCTGCCGAAGTAGGCGTTTTAAAACTATGCACCACTACTCCACGCGGATTAAACTCTTTAAAAACTTCCCGAATCAGACTGTCTTTTCCGGAAGTATCCATTCCCTGCAAACAAATCAAAACGCCATATCTGTTATGAGCATACATGGCATCTTGCTGTTTACTCAATTTAGCCTGAACTTTATCGAGTTTAGCTTCTTTTTCCTCACTGTCTGCATCAAGGTCGAGCAAAGTAGGAATCTTTGATAATTTTATTTTATCTGTGATTTTAAAATCATTCGGATCTATTGATTTCATATTCATGAGTTTTTTCGTAATAGTAAATATACTATTTTTACAAAGCATATCCCTGCTGTACCTTGTAATACTTTCAGGGACAGCGATTTTATTTTCAAAACAACATTCATGGAAAAATTCACCTTAGAAATATTATTTCAAATCATCGGAATCGGATCAGCATCCGGATTATTTTTTACTGACAATTCACTTTATCTAGTTGGAGATAACAGCGGTTTTCTATACGAATACAACATGCAGAATCAGCAATTGAACGAACACCCTTTAATTGACAATCCGACGAAAAATATCGCAAAAAATCTTAAACCTGATTTTGAGTCTTTAACCAACCATAACGACACGCTTTATGTTTTTGGTTCCGGATCTACCGAAAACCGAAATAAGATGATTGCATTCGATCTTAAAAAGAAAGCCATTCTACAGAAAAATAATCTGGTTGATTTATATGCTCTAATGCAAAGTTTTGGCGAAATAAAACCGGAAGACTTTAATCTGGAAGGTTCTATTTTTGATGGTGAGAATTGGTACCTGTTCAATCGCGGTAACGGAACCTCGAACAAAAACACCATTTTTACCATTCATGCCAAAAGTCTGGGAGAAGAATTTGCTCTGGTTGCAACCAATTATAAGCTTCCAAAAATAAAAGGGATTCGATCCAGTTTTACCGATGCTGTTTTGGTACAAGATAAAATCTATTTCCTTTCTACAGTAGAAAACACTAAATCAACTTATGATGATGGTGAAATTTTGGGAAGCTTCATAGGAAGAATAGACCTTAAAACTATGAAAATTGATTTCACCCAAAAAATTACAGCAACCCATAAATTCGAAGGTTTGACTTTCTATAAAAAAGAAAACAATACAATCGAATTTCTACTTTGCGAGGATAATGATACAGAGGTTTTAGAAACAAAGATTTATAAATTGAGTTTACCTGTTAAATAGCAAAGAATCTCTGGGCCTAATTGTATCACAGAGATTCTCAAAAATTTCGCAGAGACACACAAAGGATCGTTCACTTTTTATTATTTTGAGTTAGAAACTCATTTATTCTGTAGTACCTAAAAAAGTACTACAGTGGCTCTTTATTAAGAAAATCGTACCTTTAAAACCATCTATTAAAAAAATAAATGTCTTTTTTGAACTTTTTTTTATTTCTCTCCCAACCTTTTTATCTTCTAAGCCCTCTTTAGTATAAAGACAACAATTGTGATAAACGAAACTCTCATATCCAACTGCAAAAAAATGAACCGTGATGCTCAGCGTCAGGTTTATGAGCATATGGCTCCAAAACTGTATCACGTTTGCAAACGATACCTTAAGAAGGAAGAAGAAATTGAAGAAGCTATGGCTGACGCTTTCTATACCATATTTACAAAGCTGGATCAGCTTAAGGAGCTTTTAGCTTTTGAAGCATGGGCACGAAAAATTACCGTCAACCATTGTTTGGCAACCATCAAGAAAAACACCAATTTCAATATGTACCTTGATGATGTCAAATTGCTTTCGCAGCCTTTTACCGAAGAAGTGAACGCATTGGAAGAAGAAGATTTGCTGAATTTACTAAACCATATTCCGGACGGCTGTAAAACGGTTTTTAATCTTTTTGTTATCGAAGGTTTCGGACATAAAGAAATAGCCGCTATGCTAAACATTTCTGAGGGTACATCAAAATCACAATTGAATGCCGCTAAAACCAAATTAAAGGAATTAGTAAATAAATTGTATTACCAAAAAGCAAAATAGTCATGGACAATCAAGATAAAATATTCGATAAATTTAAAGAGGCCGCACACAACTCGGAATCTAAAGATTTTCCAGGAATGGAAAAAGTATGGTCACGCCTTGAAGATAAACTGGACAAAAAGGAAGACAAAAAAACCATTTCGTTATGGAAAAAAATTGCGGTCGCAGCTTCGCTCTTATTACTCCTTTCTTTGGGAGCACAATTTCTAAAGTCTGACAAAACAGTTCCTGCTCTGACTCCTAAAGTTGTTGTGAACGAAGAAGAAAAAGCAACACAGCCCATTTTAGAGAAAAAAGAAGTAATTGTTTCTTCAGAGTCACCAATAATACCAAAAGCAGAAGCTGTAAAAATTCTGGATCAGCAAATCAAACAACAGCAAAAAGTAGCGATACAGGAAATACAGCATACAGCCGACAATGCTATTGTTACGCAAGCCAGTCCTGCTCCCGTTGCAGATCAAATAATTCCTCCGGTAGCTGCATCATCTGAATATTTTAAAGAAGAAGAGACAGAAAACAACGCTGCCAAAGATAAAGCCATTCAAAACTATGGTTATGCCGGAGCAGCGCGAAGAGAATCAGCCAAAATGGCTTATGCCGAAAAACCTGTACAAATGGCTAAAAAAAGTGCTCCGCTAATTGTTTTAAACGGAAATGCCATGTCGCACAATGACGATGCAAAAAGAGATAAAATGATGCAGGCAGAGCTACCAAATTTACAGCCCGAAAATGTAGATTCTCTTGTGGTACTGGATGCGCCATTGTACATCATTGACGGCATTTATTATTCCGAAAGCGAATTATTTGGCAATAATCCAACCAGTCCGTATGCCCCTTTAAACAAACAGGAAATCAAGACCATCACCGTTCTTCAGGACCTCGAAGCCACCTCTAAATATGGCGATAAAGGAAAAAAAGGTGTTGTAATCATTACTACCCGAAAAGGAAAACCCGCAGCAAAAAACTAACGGTAAAAACTCAAATTTAATTTCAAAAAATCATTCCTAAGTCTAAGGCTTAGACTACGATCAACCCGATTATTCATCTAAAAATTACTATCATGAAAAACGTAAAACTTCTTTCATTAGCCCTATCTATGCTTATATGTTTCGTAGCATCAGCACAGGAGAAAATCATTACAGGAAACGTTACAGACGAAGCCAGCATACCGCTTCCGGGAGTAACTATCGTGATTAAAAATACCAAAAACACAACTCAAACCGATTTTGACGGAAATTATTCCATCAAGGCACAAAAAGGTGATATTTTGATCTTTAGCTATATCGGATTCAACTCTCAAACACAAACCGTAGGCAATAAAAATGTGATTAATGTTAAACTAACCGGCCAACAGCAATCCCTTAATGAAGTAGTAGTCGTGGGCTATGGGGTTTCAAATGCCGACTACGAAAGCTCAAATTACAGCCGTCGTGACAAGAAAATGGCTGCGAAGACTATTACCTCAACACTTCAGGGAAGAGTTGCCGGACTATCAATTACTGGTAATTATGTTCAGCCTGCACCCAATCAAAACATCATTATAAGAGGAACTGCATCTCTTTCTCCTAAAGATGAACCTTTGTATATAATCGATGGTGTTCCGGTGAAATCTGATCAATTCTCAAAAATCAATCCGAATGATGTGGAGGAAGTAAAAGTTATAAAAGAAGCAGAAGCAACTTCACTTTATGGAAGCAGAGCCACAAACGGAGTTGTTCTTGTTACTACCAAAAACGGCATTTACAAAAATCTTACGGAGAAAGAATTAAATGCCAAACTGAAAAAAATAACTGTTCCGCAGCCGGTAGAACCTAATGAGGAAGATTACAATACTTTTGTAGAAAATGCCTTTGAAAGTCCAAAAACAGCACCTCTTTCTACATTTTCTATCGATGTTGACAATGCTTCGTATACCAATGTGAGACGCTTTATCAATAACGGACAAGCGGTTCCGAAAGATGCCGTTCGTGTAGAAGAAATGGTTAACTTCTTTAAATACAATTATCCACAGCCAAAAGATCAAAATCCGTTTTCTATTAACACAGAAGTAAGTGATTCACCATGGAATGCCAAAAACAAAGTGCTTAAAATTGGTTTACAGGGGAAAAACATTCCAACCGAAAATTTACCTGCTTCTAATTTAGTTTTCTTAATTGATGTTTCAGGATCGATGAGCGACATGAATAAATTGCCTTTGCTAAAACAATCATTAAAAATACTGGTAAATGAGTTACGCCCGAAAGACAAAGTTGCTATGGTCGTTTATGCCGGTGCAGCAGGACTGGTTTTACCTCCAACTTCAGGTGACGAAAAGAAAACCATTATTGATGCTCTTGAAAAATTAAATGCCGGAGGAAGTACTGCCGGAGGAGCAGGAATTGAACTGGCGTATAAAATTGCTGCAGAAAACTTTATCAAAAATGGAAATAACAGAGTAATTCTGGCTACTGATGGTGATTTTAATGTGGGAGACACTTCTAACGCTGACATGGAAAAACTAATCGAAGACAAAAGAAAAACCGGCGTTTTCCTTACGTGTCTGGGTTATGGAATGGGAAATTACAAAGACAGTAAGATGGAAACTTTAGCCGATAAAGGAAATGGAAATTATGCTTATATCGACAACATTCAGGAGGCCAATCGCTTTCTGGGAAAAGAATTTAAAGGTTCCATGTTTGCAATTGCTAAAGATGTAAAAATTCAGATAGAATTTAATCCCAAACAAGTTCAGGCTTATCGTTTAATCGGTTACGAAAACAGAAAACTGCGTCCGGAGGATTTTAAAAATGATGCTATTGATGCGGGAGAACTTGGAAGCAACCATACCGTTACGGCCCTTTATGAAATTATTCCTGCCGGAGTAAAAAGCGATTATTTGGCAGAACAGCCAGATGCTTTAAAATATACCAAAGTCGAAGAAGGCGGAACAAATTACAGTAATGAACTCGCAACTATAAAATTCCGTTATAAAAAACCGGACGGAGATAAAAGCATCGAACTGGTACAGGTAATCGAAAACAAATCGGTTGCATTGGAAAAAGCCTCTGATGATTTTAAATTCAGTACCTCAGTGGCTTGGTTCGGTCTGAAGCTAAGAGATTCAAAATTAATTTCAGATAAATCTTCTGATGCCATTTTGAAATTAGCTAAACAAGGACTCTCTACTGATCCGGAAGGATACAAAGCTGAATTTATCCGTTTAATTGAGGCTGCAAAATTCGATTAAATTTTATGATGAAAAATGTAAAACTTGCTTCATTGGCTTTTTCTATGTTTCTCTGTCTCGTAACACATGCACAGGAGAAAGAGGTATCTCATACAAAACCTGTAAATACCGATAGTCAGATCATAATATGTGCCCCATCAAAAAAATCTATTATTAATCCACCTTTGGTAATTCTTGATGGAGTTATAATCAATTTCAAAGATTTCCCTAAAGTAAACCCGAATACTATCAAAGAGATGAAAGTTTTAAAGGAAACTGAAGCAGCTTCACTCTACGGAAATAAAGGAATAAATGGTGCTATAATTATCACAACAAAGGAAAATAACTGAAATTTGATAACACAGATTTCATTTTTAACAGCGGTTTATTAACAAAATTATTTTTACATTTGGTCTCCTTTTGAAATCCTTTCGAAAGGAGATCAATCATATTTTTTAATCATTTTCACACAATCAATTAATGAACCCTATTTTAAATCAGAATTTATTTCTTGTAAAAGAGCATGTTGGCATGTTTAAGGCATCAAACAACTATGACATTTATAATCCGGAAAGCAATCAGATCATCCTGAACTGCAGAGAAAATAATCTGGGATTCTTCACTAAAATGTTACGTTTCACCGATTACAAAAGAATGACACCTTTTAATGTTGAAATCGCAGCCGCTTCAGGTGAAAAACTAATTTCGGTAAAAAGAGGTATTGCAGTTTTCAGATCGAATGTTGAAGTTTTTGACGAAAAAGAGAGACTGATCGGTACCTTTAAACAAAAGTTCTTTTCTTTTGGCGGCAGATTTGAAATTTTAGATAAAAACGAAAAACCGGTTGCTACACTTCAGGGAAAATGGACCGGATGGGATTTCAAATTTACCCACGAAAATAAGCAGTTGGCTCAGGTAAGTAAAAAATGGGCAGGAATGGGGAAAGAACTCTTCACCAGTGCCGATAATTATGTTCTTCAAATTGAAGAAACTGTAGCACAGGACAGTCCGCAAAGGCAGTTAATTCTGGCAGCTGTAATGTGTATCGATATGGTTTTGAAAGAATAGAAAAAGTTGTTAAACTTAGATTAAGAAAACATCTAAAGCATCATTTTAGGAAGCAAAAGCCTTATTTTTGTGGTACTCAAATGATGCTTTCGCATTTCTAATATGACAATCATGACAGACTTAAAAAATAAAAATGCCCTAATTACAGGAGCCGGAAAAGGAATAGGAAAAGCAATCGCACTTGCACTTGCCAACGAGGGAGTTAATGTAATTTTAGTTTCAAGAACGCAAGCAGATGTTGACCAGCTGGCAATCGAAATTAATAACTTAGGCGTAAAATCTTTGGCTTTAGCTGCTGATGTTTCTGATATTAATTCTATAAATAGTGCCGTAGAAAAAGCATTAGCCGAATTTAAAAGTATCGATATTTTAATCAACAACGCCGGAATTGGTGCTTTTGGAAAATTCCTGGAATTAGAACCAAACGCCTGGGAAAGAATCATTCAGGTCAACCTTATGGGAACCTACTATACCACCCGTGCCGTTATTCCAAATATGATCGAAAGACAAACGGGAGACATCATTAATATTTCATCGACAGCAGGTTTAAACGGAAACGCCGTTACAAGCGCTTACAGTGCTTCAAAATTTGCTGTTCTGGGTCTAACGGATTCTTTGATGCAGGAAATGAGAAAACACAATATTCGTGTTACTGCTTTAACACCAAGTACAGTAGCTACCGATATGGCCAAAGATTTAAATCTGACAGACGGAAACCCTGAAAAAGTAATGCAGCCCGAAGATATTGCCGAACTGATTGTCGCACAACTGAAACTGAGTCGTCGCGTTTTCATTAAAAACAGCAGTATCTGGTCTACTAATCCTTAAAAATAAATTCCAATCTTTTGAAAAATTCCAAATTCCAAATGCTGCAAGCTGGAATTTGGAATTTAAATGTTGTAATTTCTAAAAACTAAACGATGGAAAACTATTTAAGACAATTAATTGCCATAGAATTTACCGATAAGAAAGAACTTTATACCGGATTTCTTATTGACTATTCGGATGAATGGATTTTATTACGAAACAATCCCGTAGATTTTATACTGGATGGTTTTGTACTATTGAAAAACAAAAACATTGAAGCCATACACAGAGATCAGGATCTTGAGTTTACCGAAAAAGTAATCCGTCTAAAAGGTCTGAGAACAAATGCCGAAGATATCATTCCGATACGAGATTTGAATTCGATCATCAATTTTATCACAAACAAATACGGTATTTTCCAGATTGCTAAAAAGTCAGCGAAGTCAGCTTACTTGGGAAAACTAATCGAATTAACGGATGAAGAACTTACTATCGATTTCCTGGATACAAAAGGTCAGTTTGGTGGTGAATTAAGCTTTAATCCACAAAAGATAAGGGTAATTGAATTTGATACCGATTATATCAATTCGTTGAAACTGGTTGTTCCGGAAAATCAGAAGTAATTATTTTAAAAACAGAAAAGCCCTTTTTTACAAAGGGCTTTTCTGTTTATTGTCATTTCGACGTGAGGAGAAATCACACCAGTAATTCCGTTCCTAAATTCGCCAATCTTTGTCGAGTTTCTCCTGTGATTTCTCCTCACGTCGAAATGACAAACTAAATGTATAATTTATTTCTTTTTACTTAAGCCTCTGCCAGTTTATTTAAAAACTCCAGACGAACACTTCCGTCTTCGTCAATCTTAGTCAGGTTTATTTCCTGCAGAGTATTTACCAATTCTGGATTCCACGGTGTTTTTACTTTTACGTAATTCTCTGTAAAACCATGAATATATCCTTCTTTATTTTCTCCTTCGAACAAAACAGTTCTGTTAGATCCTAACTGACTTTCATAAAAAGCACGGCGTTTTTTAACGGATAATCCACGTAGCATTTTACTGCGTTTCGCCCTTACATTTGCCGGAACAATTCCTGGCATATTTGCAGCTTCTGTATTGTCTCTTTCGGAGTACGTAAACACATGCAGATAAGAGATATCCATTTCGTTAAGGAAATGATAGGTTTCTAAAAAATGCTCGTCTGTTTCACCCGGGAAACCAACAATCACGTCTACACCAATACAGGCATGTGGCATTACTTCACGAATTTTATGAACACGTTCAGTATACACTTCACGCAAATAACGGCGCTTCATCAATTTCAAAATATCATTGCTTCCGGATTGTAACGGAATATGAAAATGCGGTACAAAAGTTCGGCTTTTAGAGACAAATTCAATGGTTTCATTCTTCAGTAAATTAGGTTCGATAGAGGATATTCGCAAACGCTCGATCCCGTCAACCTCATCCAGAGCCTGAACTAAGTCCAGAAAAGTATGCTCGTGTTTTTTATTCCCAAACTCCCCTTTTCCGTAATCTCCAATATTAACTCCCGTTAAAACAATTTCTTTGATGTTCTGAGCAGAGATTTCTTTGGCATTTTTCAATACATTTTCCAGAGCATCACTTCTCGAAATTCCTCTTGCTAACGGAATCGTACAATAGGTACATTTATAATCACAGCCATCCTGAACTTTCAAAAAAGCACGGGTACGGTCTCCAATAGAATAACTTCCAACATAAAAATCAGCCTCGGCTATTTCACAAGAGTGTACTTCACCCATGTCATTCTTACTCAGGTCATGAATATAATCCGTAATTTTAAATTTTTCTGTAGCTCCCAAAACCAAATCAACTCCATCAACAGCTGCTAATTCCTCCGGTTTCAACTGGGCATAACAGCCTACTGCCGCTACGAAAGCTTTCTCATTCAGTTTCATTGCTTTTTTCACCACCTGCTTAAACTGCTTATCAGCATTCTCTGTAACCGAACAGGTATTGATGACATAGATATCGGCTATTTCCTCAAAATCAACACGATCAAAACCTTCATCGTTAAAATTTCGGGCAATAGTTGAAGTCTCTGAAAAATTCAGTTTGCAACCAAGCGTATAAAAGGCAACTTTTTTTCTATTTTCCATAGGAATAAACTACGTTTTAAGTAGTAAGATATTATATTTACATCTCTTTTGAAGAGTTTGCAAATTTACATACAATATTCTTTAAAATAAAATCAATAATATACTATATATCAATATTTTGCAAGAACCTACTATTTTAATTCGTTTCAAAAAACTGTAAATCATACCAAATCGTCAGGAAAAAAAAATTAAACTGAAAAAAAACGCAACCTAATTCGATAAGAATAAAACGACAAATTGATCGATTAAACGCAAATAACATCGATTAAGTGCGTTTTTTAAGCTATTAAATTAAAATTTTCTTACATTTAACTTTGCTGGAAATATTTTTAGAAGTAATTTCACTTCGTCAAAAAATAGGAACCAAAAACTATAGCATCAAAATCATAAATAGCGCATAACAATTTTGATTTTCCATCGTTATGTTGTTGTTTTGTTATAATAAAAATGGGCAGGCCGAAAACCATAAAGAGTAGGCAAAAATTAAAAATTAAAACTCCATATGAAAGCATTTTTACCCACAATCTGCTTGATGTTCTTAACCCTTTTTAGCGCTCAGGCACAAACTGCACCGGCTGCTAATCCATTTCCATCTATCAGCACATTGACAAACTGGGCGAGCTTAAACTCTCAATCTCAATTTGATATTGCAATTCGTGCGGTTGGATTTAAATTTGAAGTAAAAGAACCGGGTGAAGGCTCAACAGCTTACACTTATATTCGTAAAGTAACCGTAAATGAAGTAAATTACACTGACAGAATCGTTTACAGAATTACAAACAACAATTCGGCAAGTATCATTTCGTTAGTAACTGCTTCTACTGATTTAGTAAGCTTGTACACCCCACAATTGTCAACTTTTAAAAACAACAATTGTAAAACTGAAATGTCTAAAGACAAAAACACAACTTGTACTTGCTATGAAAGTGCGAACTTCGCTATCGATCTTTGCGACGAACGTGTAAAATTGACAATGGGTGACGGAAACAAATATTTTGTTTCAGTAGCTAAAAAATAATATTTAATACCTCTTTCTAAAGTATTAAAAAACTAAGAACTGTTTTCCAAATCTTTGCAAATCTTAAGCAATTTGAGTTTACAAAGATTTGGAACACATTTCATTTTATCTCTTTACAGGTCTGGATGCTTCAATTCATACCAAACTTCCAGCTCTCCTTCATATTCAAAAGAATTCACGTAGCGAAAACCTAATTTTTCCAACGCTTTTCTTGAGACCTCATTTCCTTCATCGGCATAAGCGTAAAGCGCTTTGACTTTCATTTTGTTAAATGCATAATCAACAAATGCTTTTCCGGCTTCAGTCGCATAGCCTTTCCCCCAGTGTTTTTCGATGAAACGATAGCCTATTTCATAAAAATCTTTGTGGTTGTTAATTTCATAGGTGATAAACTTTATGCCCGACCAACCCAAAAACTCATTCGTTTCTTTTAGTACAGCGGCCCAGCGGCCTGTTCCAAAATCCTTGTATTGCTGTTGAATATTTTCGATTTGAGCAATACTTTCCTCAATAGTTTTTACAGGCTTTTTTCCAACGAAAAGATGCACATTCGGATTTGAATCCAATTCAAACATTCCGTCGGCATCCGAAAGAAGTAATTCTCTTAAAATTAGTCGTTCTGTTTCAATTGGTTCTTTCATACAAATTAATTTAAAATATAGCGCTGCACCACCTCAGCAACTCCATCATCATTATTTGAAGCAACGATTAAATCTGCTCTATCTCTTAATTCCGGAGTTACGTTATCGACCCAGATCCCTAAACCTGCATATTCGATCATGGTCAGATCATTTCCGGCATTTCCTACGGCAATAATTTCGCTTTGATGAATGTTTAGTTTTTCTGCCAGAAGTTTTAAACTGGCCGCTTTATCGATTCCGTTCTGTGCTGCTTCCAGGAAGAAAGGTTTTGACATCGCTACACTCAAATGAGGCATTGCTGCTTTTAAGTCCGCTTCTACTTCTTTTAGATAAGAAGGTTCCGCCAGCAAAATACATTTTACCGCAGGTTCCGTAACCGCTTCTTTAAAACCAGCTACTTTATTATGTGGCAATCCGGTAATTTCTTTTTCAACATCAATATATTCCGAATCGGTTTCGCTTATAATTTCACCATCCAGATACGTTATGATATGGGTTTTCTTTTTTACACTGTAATCATACAGCTCATGAATTTGTTCAACGGTTAATTTTTGTTCGAACAAGATAACATCATCTTTAACTGTACTAATGATCGCTCCGTTAAACGAAATTATATACGACTCATTCAAATCCAGTTCTAACTCCTTAGCATAAGCAGTCATCGCCGATGTTGGTCTGCCCGAAGCCAAAACGACGTAAACGCCTTTTGCCTGTGCCTCCAGCAGTACTTTTTTATTAAGGTCCGAAATTTTATGATCGTCTGTCAACAAGGTATCATCCATGTCGAGCACTAACATTTTATATTGCATATTTTTTTTAGTTTGCAGCCTCAGTGTTCAGTCTCTGTACCCTAAAACTTTTCACATCTCCCATTTTACATCTTACAAAAAAAATGCGACTATTGGATATTCATTCTAAATTCTTCAATAACAGGATTTGCTTTTGCAAAATCAGTTTCCTGAATAAATACTTCTACTGCTAAATCAGATCCGCCATATCCTCCCATACGAGCCGACTGGATGTTATCCTTTTTTACCGTTTCTACTCCGGCTTCTTCTAATCTTTCTTTCAAAGCAATTGCTAACACTTCACTCCCTGAAAACACTTTCATTAATCCCATGACATTTATTTTTTATCGTTTAATTATTCTTCCTCTTCAATATCATCCTCGTCTTCATCAAGCTCCTCTTCTCCTTCATCCTCCATATCAAAAAGATAAGGTTCTACTAACATTTTGTCGGCCAGGATTTCGATACGCTCTGTCAGTTCTTCAGCAAAAATAATTCGCTGTACTTTAGTAATACTATTTGAAATACGCATGATTTTAGTTTCATGACGCAATTTCAGGATTGGATCGGCATCATCCAGAATAAACATTTTCAGTCGGTTTACATTGTAGCCCGCTGTTGTAAACATATCACTCAATTTATTTGGTGTCCCGATTAAAACGTCAATTCCCGTAGAAACATAATTTTTATCATAATCCATATCGCCTTTGTCGTGTACACCATAAACTTCAAGATTAGTATACTTTCCGTATTTTTCAAAAAGCGCTTCCATTTCCAACACTTTGACTTTGTCTTCAACAATAATCAAAGCACGTGGCGATTCTTCCGTTTTCCCTGCCAATTGCTGAATGACATTTAATACAATTGTTGTCGATTTTCCGCTCTTTTCCGGAGAAAGAATGATACAATCAGCCCCACTTTTAATGGTCGAAAAAGTTTCCTGTTGCAATGCATTTGCTTCTGTTAAACCATTCTCAATTAAAGCCTCTTGTAACTTCTCGTTTATTTTTTTCAGTTTCATTTTTTTTATGCTTTAAGCTTTAAGCTATACGCTGTAAGCAAAAATTTATTTCGTTTTTATAAAAGCTTAAAGCCTAAAGCTTAAAGCGTATTGCGCGAAGCATCTACTTGCTTGCAAACATTTTTACATCGGTTTCCGAGATTTCATTTCCTCCTAAAATGATTAATCTTTCCACTACATTTCGAAGTTCACGGATATTTCCTGTCCAATCGTATTCCTGCAATAGTTTTATGGCTTTTGGCGAAAATACTTTTACCGAATTACCTTGTTCTGATGCAATTTTCTCGGTAAAATGAGTAATCAATGCCGGAATATCATCACGTCTCTCGTTCAATGGCGGTACTTTAATTAAAATTACTGCCAGACGATGATACAAATCTTCACGGAAGCGGCCTTCCGCAATTTCAGTTTTCAAGTCTTTATTGGTCGCTGCTACCACACGCACATCGACTTTAATGTCTTTTTCAGCCCCTACTCTTGTGATCATACTTTCTTGCAGCGCACGTAACACTTTGGCTTGTGCCGAAAGACTCATGTCTCCAATTTCATCCAGAAAAATAGTTCCCTTATCGGCTGCTTCAAACTTTCCGGCACGATCTTTCACCGCCGATGTAAAGGCTCCTTTTACGTGCCCAAACAATTCGCTTTCGATCAATTCGCTTGGAATAGCCGCACAGTTTACTTCTATCAAAGGAAAATTTGAGCGCTCACTTTTTTCATGTAACTGATGTGCTACCAGCTCTTTTCCGGTTCCATTTGGACCTGTAATCAAAACTCTGGCTTCGGTTTGGGCTACTTTATCAATCATTACTTTAATATGACTGATCGCTTCGCTTTCCCCTACCATCTCATAGTTTTTACTAACCTTTTTCTTCAGAATCTTATTCTCTACTACGAGTTGTTTTTTATCTAAAGCATTACGAACAGTGTTCAGCAATCGATTCAAATCTGGTGGTTTCGAAATATAATCAAAAGCTCCTAAACGCATCGTGTGAATCGCGGTTTCCATATCGCCATGACCAGAGATCATAACCATCGGAATTTCCGGCTTAATCTTTTTTACTTCCTCCAAAACTTCAACCCCGTCTAATTTTGGCATTTTGATATCACACAATACCAAATCGTAATCGTTGTTTTTTATTTTCTCAAGACCTGCTGCACCATCTTCAGCTTCATCTACCTGATACGTATCATTTTCTTCTGATAAAATTTTTACCAAAACTCTTCTGATGGACGCTTCGTCTTCTATAATTAGTATTTTACTCATTCTTTTGAGGTTCTAAGGTTCTGAGTTACTAAGGTTCTAAGGTTTTTCTACAAGAAGCTAAAAAACTTAGCATCTCAGAATCTTAGCATCTTAGCTACTTTAAAAATTAATATTTAAGCCATTTATACAATTCTTTCCAGGTTGGTTTTTTGCCATACATTAAAATCCCTATTCGGTAAATTTTGGCGGCGAACCATACTACAAGGAAAAAGGTAGCAAACAATAATGATACCGAAATCGCAATTTGCCACCACGGCACTCCAAACGGAAGTCGCATTAACATGACAATTGGCGAGGTTAACGGAATCATCGAGAATACCACAGCAATGGTTCCGTGAGGATCATTTACAACCGTAAAAAAACCAACATAGACACTCAAAATCAACGGCATAATGATCGGCAAAAGAAATTGCTGCGAGTCCGTTTGATTGTCCACTGCAGCACCGATAGCTGCGTAAAACGAACTGTATAAAAAATATCCTCCAATGAAATAAATCACAAAGCCAATGATAATACTGGCAATTGGTAAATTCCATAATTCGCGAATATACATTTGAGCTGTTCCCGACATTTCATGCTGGGCAGACTGCATTAATTCCGGTGAGATTCTGGCTGTCGGACCAACATTTACTCCAAAAAAAGCCGATGCGGCAAACATTAATCCCAAACCTATGATTGCCCAAATCATAAATTGAAGCAATCCTGCAAGTGAAGTTCCCACAATTTTACCAATCATTAGTTGAAATGGTTTTACCGACGAAATAATAATTTCGATGATTCGGTTGGTTTTTTCTTCAATCACACTTCGCATGACCATATTACCATAAATGATAATAAACATCATAATCAGATACCCAAAAGCACCTCCTATTCCGATTTTTATCTCATTCAATCCTTTTAAACTCTCTTCTCCGGATGCTTTTACCAAATGAATATTTACATCTGACTGCGCTTTTTGAATGGCCAAAGTGTCCAGTTTTGCCGTTTCAAGATTTATTTTGGTAATTTTTGATGCAATTACATTCTGTGTTTTTTCGATAAAAGAAATACTGGGACTGTTATTCGAAATAAACTCAATTTTACTTTCTAAATCTGATAAATTACCGGTTTTTGGAATAACAATTAAACCGTCAAAGCTTTCGTTAGTAATACTGTCTTTTAGAGCTTTTGTATCAATTTCAGACAAATTGAGGTATTTAAACTCGGCCTCTTCCTTATTCTGTTTTAGAAAATCCTGTGCAAACAAACCTGTTTCGTCATGAATAGCGATTCTTTTCGTCTCTGCTTTCATTGAACTGAGATACCCAATGAATCCTGCGATTGCCACAAACAATAACGGACTCAAAAAGGTCATGACAACAAAAGACTTATTGCGCACTTTTGCAATAAATTCTCTTTTTATAATTAATGAAATTATACTCATTTATTTAGATTATAAGATTTTTAGACTTCGTAGATTATTAGCTTTTTTTTTAGATCTCCTGATTCATTCTAAGAATCCTGAAATCTAAAAAACCAACGATCTATCCCGTTACTGTTTGAATAAAAATATCGTTTATGCTTGGTATTTTTTCTACAAAATGGGTTACCTGTCCACGCTGCGTTAGTAAATGCAATAGCTCATTTGGCGCTGCGTCTCCAATTTGAATATCCAGTTTCAGATCGTCATTTAAGGATTTAAAACTTGCCGGCGACACGGTGAATTTTTGTGTAATGTCATACATCAGGCCTTCTACATTATCCGTTAGAATACCCACTTCAAAACTATTGGTTCGGAATTGACGCTTAACATCACTTACTTTTCCTTCAATCAGTTTATTTGATTTATGAATTAAGGCAATATGATCACATAGTTCTTCTACACTTTCCATACGGTGTGTCGAAAAAATAATGGTAGCTCCCTGTTCTTTAAGTGCCAGAATTTCATCTTTAATTACGTTTGCATTCACAGGATCAAATCCCGAAAAAGGCTCGTCAAAAATCAGCAATTTAGGCTTGTGCAGCACACAAACCACAAACTGAATTTTTTGCGCCATTCCTTTAGAAAGCTCCTGAATTTTCTTGTTCCACCAACCTTGAATTCCAAGACGATCAAACCAATATTCTAATTGTATCTTTGCCTCGGCTTTAGAAAGTCCTTTCATTTGCGCCAGATACAAACATTGTTCTCCAACTTTCATCGAAGTATACAATCCTCTTTCTTCAGGAAGATAACCAATATGTTGTATGTGTTTGGGCTGCAATTTTTCTCCATCCAAAATCACTTCACCACCGTCAGGTAAAGTAATTTGATTTATAATTCGGATCAGGGAAGTTTTTCCGGCTCCATTGGGACCAAGTAGTCCATAAATACTACCTTTTGGTACATTTAATGAAACTTCGTTAAGCGCTACATAATCACCGTATTGTTTTACGACTTTATGTACTTCGAGTAAGTTGCTCATGCTATAATTAAGATTTTCTGCGTCAGTTTGACCATTGTGGCATTATGGATGTAAAAGTAAATAAATAGTATCGAAATCTTGTACTATTCACACAAAAAACCCATTCTACGGTTTGCTATAGAATGGGTTTCTTAAATTTATTGTTAATTCCTTTTAGAAAAAGTCCGATTTATGAAAACATATCTTTTACCTTTTCAAAAAATGATTTTTCTGATTTTTCAGGACTCGGAATAAAGTGATCGTCGTTAAGTGCATTTTCAAAAAATTGCTTTTGCTCTTTATTTAACGTTTTTGGCGTCCATACATTTACGTGAACTAACAAGTCTCCACTTCCGTAACCATTGATACTTGGAATACCTTTTCCTTTTAATCTTAAGATTTTTCCGGATTGAATTCCTTCTTCTAATTTGATACGAACTTTTCCATTAATCGCTTCGATGTCTTTAGAAACTCCTAAAACGGCTTCCGGGAAACTGATGTATAAATCGTAATGAATGTTTTCGCCTTCACGTTTCAGAAACTCATGTTCCAATTCTTCAATAGCAACAATTAAATCACCAGGAATACTGTTTCCCGGAGCGTCATTTCCTTTATTAGAAACTTTTAACTGCATGCCATCTACTACTCCCGCAGGAATTTTGATTGAAACAGTTTCGTCTTCCAAAACCATTCCCTGAGCATCCGCTTCAGATGGTCGTTTATCTAAAATCTGACCAGATCCGCCACAAGTAGGACAAGTTGACGCAGATTGCATTCTTCCTAAAATAGTGTTGGTTACACGCATTACCTGTCCCTGTCCGTTACAAGTCGAACATGTTTTATAGGTAACTCCTTTAGCCTGAACTTTACGTTTTACTTTTACTTTTTTCTCAACACCATTTGCAATCTCTTCTAAAGTCAGTTTAACTTTAATTCGAAGATTGCTTCCTTTAGCACGACGAGGGCCACCGCCTCCGCCTCCGCCGAAACCACCAAATCCACCACCAAAAATATCACCAAACTGGCTGAAAATGTCATCCATATTCATACCACCGTGACCACCGCCAAATCCGCCAGAACCATCAAAAGCCTGATGTCCGTACTGATCGTATTTCGCTTTTTTGTTCGGATCGCTTAGTACTTCATAAGCTTCTGCCGCTAATTTAAAGTTTTCTTCTGCCTCTTTGTCGCCCGGATTTTTATCCGGATGATATTTTAATGCACTTTTTCTATAAGCTTTTTTAATTTCGGCAGCGTCAGCATTTTTTGAAATGCCTAGTATTTCGTAAAAATCTTTTTTCATAATTTAGGTTAAATTGCTTCGCCAGTTCGCTAGCGCTTGTGTCCAAACTTAAAATTCCGAATTCCAATACTTTTAAAAATTGACTTTCAGAATATGTCATTTGCTTTTCTTAGTTCCCGATAACAACTTTAGGGAAACGAATAATTTTGTCTCCTAATTTGTACCCTTTTTCGATAACATCAACAATTTTCCCTTTTAATTTCTCAGACGGAGCCGGAATTTGGGTAATTGCCTCAGCAAAATCAGCATCAAAAGCATCACCTGCTTTTAATTCAACTTGCTCTAAACCTTTAGAAACTAAAGTATTTTTTAATTTTTCATGAATCAATTCAACTCCTTTTGTCAAAGTTTCATCTTCCGATTTATTGATCTCTACTATAGCTCTGTCAAAATCATCTAAAACTGGCAACATGGCCAATAAAACATCTTGATTTGCAGTTTTAAACAAATCGATACGCTCTTTTGAAGTTCTTTTTTTGTAATTTTCGAATTCAGCAAATAGTCTCAAAAACTTATCTTTTTCTTTTGCCAAGTCTTGAGCCAATTGCTCTTCAACACTTAATTCTTCAACAATTAACTGCTCACCGTTGGCGTTGTTCTCTAACGTTACATCATCTAATTCCTGATCGAATTCTGTATTTTCCGTAGTCATATTACTTTTATTTTTAAAAATATTCTTAAACTTCATTTTTTATTCTTTCTTTTGGATTGCAAAAGTACTGCCAAATCTTTCAAAATGTCAAATTGTCACTTTATTAAAACTGAGTCATTTAAAAAGCAAAACAACCTTTTAAAATTTAGTATAATTTTAAGACTATCACGATATAGATTATAGTATATTTGAAATCCAATTGAAAACTAAATTATTACCTATCAAAATTGAATTTAAGGGTTAGCCTCGGCTTTGTAAATAATTATTAATTCAAGTTTACCTTATATTAAAAAAAGCTTCGTCCTTA